>CAZBSU010000248.1:0-2677 GCA_964494745.1 uncultured Planctomycetales bacterium
TTATCTGATCAGCCGGGTCAATGCCCTGGTGCTTGAGATGGAACGGGCCGCGACCGAATTGGTCAATTTTCTGGGACATCTTGCTGAATCGCAATCCAGTAAAATCGCCGAATAATATATGCGTATTTCCTCTATCAAAGGATATCCCGATGAGATTCAAACGACATCTTAAGAAAGAAGAGGCCCTCGAGCAGATCAATATCGCTCCGCTGATCGATATCATCTTGCAGTTATTAATCTTTTTTATGCTGACATCTTCATTCACGTTCCCTTCCGGAATTCACGTCAAATTGCCCAAGGCCGTGACCAGCGATATCATCCAGGAAGAAAATTTCATTATCACGATTACCAGCGAAAATGTGATCTACCTCAATAACGAGGTCATGACCACCTCCGAACTTAGGGAAAAATTAAATACACCGGCCCGGGAAAGACGACCGATCCTTATCAAGGCCGACCGGCGGGCCTCGCTCGGCCGCATTGTTGATGTATGGGATCTGTGCCGCGAAGCCGGGGTGGAGCGAATCAACATTGCCGCCAACCGCGAACAATGAAAGAGACTTGGACATCCCCGCGCCCTCCAGACGCCCCTTATCGGTAACGCTTTCAGGGGGCTGGGCCCTGGGGATCTCATGTCTCCTGCATCTCAGCATCTTTTTTCTGGTTGTCCTTTCTTTTACCGGACGGCCGATGCCCCGCCGCCCGGTATTTATCTTTCTGGGCTCCATTCTGGAAAGTCAGGAACTGGCCCCCCTGGCCAAGCACAAGACGCCTGCGGAACTCCCCATAACCCCAGGAGACAAAGTCCCTTTTCAAAAGACCCATTTTGATCCCGTTCAGATCACCGCTGTGCCCAAGCCGTCTTTCCCGGCAGAGCTTCAGCCCAAAGAAAAAATCTTTTCCAAAATCCATTTTCTTGATAAGTCAAACAATGACAATAGCTTATACAAAAAGTGGAACATCAAGAGACCTTTGCCGCGTATCGTTCCGCTGAGGCTTTACCGAAAATGATCAAAATCGATTTTTCTGTGGCCATCGCTGTCTATATAAGTTTTTTTCTCTTACTTGTTTTTGGCCAATGGATATTTTATAGTTTACATAGAAGAGAAATAGATCATCAAACGGCCTATTTCCAACAGTGTCCATTTTGCACCTATATTTTTCTGGATTATCAGCAAAAACGGTATGAAATCTGCCCGCGATGTCATAGCTTGATATCGGTCAAGGGAGCCGAAAATGAAGATACCAACAACCCATAGTAAGGCCATTTTAAAAGACCAATCCGGGTTTATCCTGGCCACGGTGGTCGTGATGACCCTTATATTATCCGTTGTCATTCTTAGTTTTATGAGTCTTAGCGCCAGCCAGTCGATTTCCGGTCAGAGTGTAGTGGACGAGATCGTGGCCGAACAGTTCGCCCTCGGCGAATTCCACCGTTATCATCAATACCGATTTAATGATTGCCAAGCCTGTCCGGACGGTGATTGCCAGAATTGCCCCGGCCGAGAGGGGGCAAGCGCACCTCCGATTCAGGAATCCATCAACAGCAAAACTTTTTCGATCACATTCGGTCAGACGGATGGTGTCGACGGTATCATGAATGAAGCGGATGAAGTCGAAACACAAGTCACCTATTAAAATCCTTTCTCAAAAACCCCAGTTTTTTATCCTTTCCTTAAAATCATTCTTATCTGATTGACATTGCCACGCCGCTATAGTTTAATAAAAATAATTAATAATATTAATATTCGAGAAACCCATGGCAAAAAACAAAAGCCAAACCGGCATCTATTGGGGCAAAGAGGGGTTTTACCTGGTCGGCGTTCAGGATAAACTCATCACGCAGTCGCTCTATCTGCCATTCGACACACCAATCGAGAGCGAGGCCACGGAAAACCTGCCCGAAGACCTTAAGCATACCGCCTTGCTGGAGAAGGCGATTCAGGAACATAAATTTCCCACCCCGATCGCCAACCTGTCCCTGAACGACAAAGACGTCATCTTCCGTTCCTTTAACATCCCCTGGATGTTGCCGCATGAAGCCCAGAATGTCATCGAATTCGAGGTGACCAAGTATATCCCGGTCCCCATGGACAATCTCTATTTTGCTTATCACTGCCAGCCGGTTACCGAGCATAACCAGAAGAACCTCAAGGTCCTTTTCTTCGCGACGCGCAAGGATACCTTGCGCAAGCATCAAAAGATCATCGAAAACGCCGGATTGCAGGTCGAATTTATCGAACCCAACCCGGTTTCCCTGATCAGGCTCCTGGCGAAACAGGGCCACCTGTCGGCCAACCAGACCTTTGCGGTCGTGGTGGTCGATAAACAGGACGGCAAGATCATCGTGACGGAAAACGACGTGGTTCAGTTTGTCCGCGAATTCCCGATCTCCGAAGACCCTGATGATATGTCCTTTCTCAGCTCGAAGATCTTCAGCGATATCCGCGTGTCCATCAACTTTTACACCCGGCAGAATCCAAACGTCAAGATCAACAAACTTATCATCCTCTCGGAAAAAGAGCTGCCCCAATTCACCGCCGGGCTCCTCAAGGAATTCGGCAAGCCGGGCGTTAATATCAAGACCGCTGATATCATCAAAGGTGAGCAGCGCCATGACGTGGGCTTTTTAACCGCCTACAGCATTGCCTTACGGCAAAAGGCCTTCACCACGAAA
>CAZBSU010000249.1:0-2666 GCA_964494745.1 uncultured Planctomycetales bacterium
AGATGATCCGGGCCTCTTCCCGCGCGATTTTATGCTGCTTGCCATGCCTGGCATAGTAATCGTTGATCGCGGCCCGCAGGGCCTTGTCTCCGAGGACGGAACAATGCACCTTGTGTTCCGGCAAATGGCCCAGTTCCTTCATGATATCCCGTGGCGTGAGAGTCCGGGCCTGTTCCAGGGTCATGCCCTTGACCATCTCGGACAGGACCGACGTACTGGCGATCGCACTGGCACATCCATAGGTCTTCCAACGGCAATCGGTGATGACCTCGTCCGTATGATTGACCCGGATCAGCATCAACATCTGATCCCCGCATTTGATATTGCCGGTCAGACCTTTACCGTCGTGCGGAAAATCCTTTTCATCAGTCAGGACATTGCGCGGATTCATAAAATGGTCTTTGACCGTCTCAGTATAGGCCCAGTTGGATTGGCTTTCCATATTCAGGTTTCCTTTGCGTAAGCGGATGACATGGAGCGCACCCTGGCAATGACCTGTGGCAGTTGTTCGGCCAAATACTCCACGTCCGCGCGTGTCGTTCCCCGGCCCATGCTGATCCGGATGGACCCGTGGGCTTGTTCAGGCGACAGGCCGGTGGCCAACAGCACATGCGAGGGATCCAAAAATCCGGAAGCACAGGTCGAACCGGTCGAGACCGCAATCCCGGCTAGGTCCAGATAAAGCAAGATGGCCTCGCCCTCGGCCCCGCTGAATGAGATATTAAGCGTATTCGGCAAGGAATCCTGAGGATGACCGTTGATATGACTGTCCGGGATCCTTTGCTTAAATGTATCGGTTAAATAATCTTTCCATTCCTTCAGGCGTTTTGTCTCGGCATCCATCTCTTTTTGCCGCATCTCAATCGCCTTGGCTAAGCCCAGGATCCCCAGGGTATTCTCTGTCCCTGCCCGCCGGCCCTTTTCCTGATGCCCGCCCCGGATCATGGGGCAAAACGGCACACCCCGGCGCACATACAAGGTACCGATACCCTTGGGGCCGTATATCTTATGTCCCGAAAGGGTCAGGAAATCCACATCCAGATCCCTGACATCGACCGGAATCTTGCCCACGGCCTGGACCGCATCCGTATGAAACAAGGCCCCCTGAGCATGCACGCTGGCCGCAATATCTTTAATATCCTGGAGCGTGCCGATCTCATTATTGGCCATCATAACGGAAACCAATCCCGCATCACTATTCAGGGATTCTTCCAGATGCTGACGGTCGACTTTTCCGAAAGGATCAACGCCGACGAATTTAACTTGTGTCCCCCGTTCGGCCAGACATTTGGATGTCTCGATGATGCAAGGATGTTCTATGGTCGTGGTGATGATATTCTTGCGATGCGGTGCCCCGCAGGAACAACGCGAAGAAGAACAGGTAAATATGGAAAGAACCGTGTTGTTCGCCTCAGACCCGCTACCGACAAAGATGACCTCCTCAGGATCGGCATTGATAAAACCCGCTATCTTCTCGCGCGCCTCTTCGATCATCCGGCGTGACGCGCGGCCGAATTCATGCAGGCTGGAGGGATTGCCGAAGAGGTCCAGGGTCTCGCTGATCACCTGTTTGACTTCGGGGTGAAGCGGCGTGGTGGCGTTATGGTCAAAATAAACATGCCGTTCCATAAAGACGTTTGCTCCTGGCTCACAATTTTAAGTGAAAACCGGCGACGTAAGGTTCGTTTGCCCAACCATGGCCGTCAGGCTTTTCTGGGCCCGGCGGATTGTTTCTCCGGGCAAGGTGACCGTCGGTCCCTCATCCTTGAGCGCCAGGTATAATTTTTGAAGCGTGACCTTCTTCATATTGTGGCACACGGCCAGATCCGATGCCGGATAGAAATTCTTATTAGGATTTTCTTTTTTCAACGGATACAACATCCCTGCCTCCGTGGCAATGATAAAGTCCTGCGTCTCGGAATCGCGCGCGTAACGAAGCATGCCCGATGTGGACAGGACTTCATCCGCCAGGGCAAGGACATTTCCGTTGCATTCTGGATGAGCCAGGACCTTGGCGTCGGGATGCTCCTGTTTGCGCCGGACAATATCTTCCGGTAAAATTCTGGCATGGCTCGGGCAATATCCCCGCCAGGGAATGACCTTACGGTTAGAGCATGCCGCAGCGTACGCGGCCAAATACTTATCCGGCACGAACAAGACCTGTTCGTCCTCATCAAACATATTATTCAAAATCTCAACCGCATTAGCCGAGGTGCAGCACACATCGCTTTCGGCCTTGATATCTGCGGTCGTATTGACATAACTCAAGACACGCGCCCCCGGATAACGGCGTTTCATCTCTCTCAACTGTTCCACCGTGATCATGTCGGCCATCGGGCAGCCGGCCTCACGCTCGGGGATAATCACGGTTTTTGTTGGCGATAAAATCTTGGCGGTCTCGGCCATAAAATAGACCCCGCAGAAAACAACGGTTTGGGCGTCCGTGCGGGAGGCCTGAATACTCAGTCCCAAAGAGTCTCCGGTAAAATCCGCGATATCCTGAATTTCCGGCGGTTGATAATTATGCGCCAGGATAACCGACTGATGCTCTTGTTTCAGTCTTTCTATTTCTTTGATCAGATCCATTTCGATCATTTTTTCTCCCCCCGCGAATCCCAAGTTCAAGAATTAAGTGCAACACTTAGGAAACGTGTTATCCTAAGTGC
>CAZBSU010000250.1:0-2660 GCA_964494745.1 uncultured Planctomycetales bacterium
CCTCCACTGGGAAGACTGGAAGCCCATTGCCGGGGAAAACGCCTGGGTCATCCTGGCGGCCATGCATCTTTATCATAAAAAATATTTCCGTCCCCCCTCCGCCTCCTATGCGCACAATCTCTTGGCTGAGGAATTGCTTTTGGCCGAGGAGATCGCGCGCGCGGGGCTGATCCTGCAATCGGCAACCGGCGGGATCCGCATGGCGCCGATCGGCACGTATTACCACCTGTTGAGCCTCGATCCGGACTGCCCGGAAGAAGAGATCGCCGCCCGTCTGGATAAGAACGCCGAGGCATTCGAGATCAATCCGGCTGATGCAAACGAAGACATGCGCGAGATCGCCGGCATCGTTTATCCCGAATACCACACCTGGTATTATGATGAGATCTCGACCGAAAACAACCTGTCCTGGTACGCGGCCCTGCGCCTCCTGCACCGGGTCACGGGCCGCGACATCTACGCCAAGGCCATCCAAGACATCGAGCGGTATTTTAAAACCGTGTGGAACCCGGACGGCAACACCTTTTATCAGGGCATGCATTTCAGCGAGGGTGCGTGGCGTCCGAACACAGACTTTTTTGCCACGGACGTTCAGAACTGGGCCGTGATCGTGCTCGGGCCGGACAAGATCGATGCATGGTTCGGGGAAGGCGCGGCCTACCGTTTATGGCAGGCCACGAAAAGGATATCCGGGAATGTTACTGCGAACGGTCAACTAAACGGCGTGGGATTCACGGAGGAAAATGACCGGATCTCGATCGAATGGACCTGCGGCGCGATCTTTGCGGCGCGCGCCTTGCATGACTATTATCAGGAGACCCACCCTGACTGGGCCGCGGCAGCCCGGCGGGACGGTCTTGATATGCGCCGCGGGATCGAAAACTACCGGACGGACATCAATGAAAACGCCGCGGCCTATTCCTACTCTTCCCGCCGCGGCTGGATCCCGTTCGGATGGTTCTCGCATGACCCGCAGGTATTGAGCCTGGTGTCCACCTGCTGGGTCATCCTGACCGACGCGGGATTCAATCCGTTTGAACTTCCTTCGAATGAACCGCAGATTCCGGGCAGCAGACCCTTTTAATTGCGGTATTGTCGATATAGGGGCCGCGCCTGGGATCACGGCCGATGATCTCCTGAAAAAATCCTTCCGCTCCGGCGCCCTTGGCATAAAACGGCACCAGCGAATTCGTATGATCGCCGCTGAACCAGGCCATGCCCGGCAGGTTGCCGGCCCCGTTATTGACCAGCGGCCGCCACAGCGGTTCTTCTACCCCCGAGCCCGGGCCCCAGAGATAACCGCATTCATGGTCAGCCGTGATAATAAGCAGGGTTTCATCCCAGGAACTGTTTTCTTCGATCCAGTTTACCACCGACTCCACGCTCCGGTTGAAATCGATCTGCTCTTCGATCATGCGCCCGCTTTCGTTGTTATGCGACGCCCAATCGACAGCCCCGCCTTCGACCATCAAGAAGAAACCGTCCGGGTCCTCATCGAGAACATTCAAAGCCGCACGGGCCATCTCGGCCAGTGTGGGAACGGTCCGGATCAGCGGGTCGGTGAAAGGTCCGGCCTCGGGGTTGCCGGTGCGCATCTCCTGCAGGGTTCCAAATATCTGCGGCACACCGAGTACGCGTTTCGGCGCGGGCCCAGTCATCAGGGCCTGAAAAGCGCCGCGGGTCTGGATCAATGTCCACGGATCCGGCACCCCGTCCCCGTCGGCATCCGCGCCCGGATCATTGCCGGGTATGTCGTCAGTGAGACGGGCCCACAGTTCACGGCCGCCAACATAGACAAAATTGGGCTGAACCCGAATCGGTCTTCCGTCCCCATCAAAATACGGATGCCCGCAGCCCATGATCACATCCAGGGCGCTCTCCCCGATCATCTCGCGGGCGATGAGCTCATAATTGCTCCGGAAAAAATTATGCACGATGAAACCCGCCGGCGTGGCATGGCTTAACGGCACGCTGGTCACAAGCCCGGTCATTTTCCCCGCGTGCTCATAACGTTCGATCTGATGATGATGAAACCTCTCCAGCGGGCCGACCCCGATCGAGCCCTTACAGGTCTTGACACCGCTCGACATGACCGTGGACGCGGCCGCGGAATCAGTATAGCCTCTGGTCACGTAATCAAAATCCTGCCAGGCCCTTTCACCGTTGTATTCCCCGCCAAAACTGTAGGTACTCATGGCCAGTTTGACCGGGAAATCCTCGTAAACCTGGGCCCCGGTCCGGCCGTATTGATACAGGCTGGCCGCGTCAACGTGGTTGTATCCGGCGCCGTCGGAGATCATAAGGATGATGTTCCTGGGAACGCCGGCGTGAGCCAAGGCTGCCGCCCAACAAAATGCCAGCGCCATAACAAAAAGGCATTTTAAAGAATCCGATTTTATATATTTGGTTGGGATCATACTACATATGTGTCCTCATTGGAACGGCTATTCGACGGTAAATCCGGATGGAGACATGTAATGTGTCATGCCCGCGGAAGCGGGCATCCAGATGCCTATTCCGTTTATGGATTCCCGCCCCCGTTTTCACGGGGACAAGCTTGCGCGGGAATGACAATCCTTATTTGGACAGCAATGATCATACTGTTTAAATTATAGCATTTGCGACCCGCGAATTCGAACCCCAAAAAGCAGAAACCCCGG
>CAZBSU010000251.1:0-2659 GCA_964494745.1 uncultured Planctomycetales bacterium
CGAGAAAGCGATTCAACATATTGTCGAGAAGGCGGAAAAATTAGGTTTGACCGCACATATCTCCCGAGGTGTCGAGCGGACGATTATCGGGTTCATCGGCCCCGAAGATGTCTTGCGGGTCACTCCCTTGGAGGCCTTTCCCGGCGTGGAACGCGTCATGCCGGTTTTGGCCCCGTACCGCCTGGTCAGCCGGGAATTCAGGCCCGAGCCGACCCAGGTCCGGATTAACGACGAGGTCGTCTTTGGAGGGGAGAAAATCGTTATGATCGCCGGGCCCTGTTCCGTTGAGACTCATGACGGGTTGATCTCCATTGCCGAGAAGGTCAAATCGGCCGGGGCCACGGTCCTGCGGGGCGGGGCCTTTAAGCCACGCACTTCGCCGTATGATTTTCAGGGGCTGGGGGAAGAAGGACTGAAATACCTGCAGGAGGCCTCACGTCAAACCAGCCTGGCCACGGTCACAGAGGTCATGGACCCGCGTCATGTCGAATTGGTGGCCCGTTATGTCGATATCTTTCAGATCGGCGCCCGCAATATGCAGAATTTTTCCCTTTTGCAGGAAGTGGGCATGACCCAGAAACCGGTCCTGCTCAAGCGCGGGTTGAGCTCGACCATTAATGACTTGTTGATGTCGGCCGAGTATATCCTGTCAAAAGGGAATTTTAATGTCATCCTTTGCGAGCGCGGGATCCGCACCTTTGAGACCGCGACCCGGAATACGCTTGATATCAATGCCGTGGCCGTTGTCAAAAAGTTGTCGCACCTGCCGATGGTCGTGGATCCGAGTCATGCCACGGGCCGATGGGGCCTGGTGGGCGCGGCGGCCAAGGCTGGGATCGCCGCCGGTTGCGACGGCCTAATGATCGAAGTGCATGAAAATCCGGAAGAGGCCCTTTCCGATGGGACGCAGTCTCTGCTTCCGGATAATTACCGGCAATTGGTTGAGGAATTGGCCCGGATTGCCGAGGCCGTCGGCCGCCGGATTTGACCTTTTTCATTTGAACACAAGGAGCATGCCTTGATGCCTTTAAGACGACAGTTTTTCCGCAAGATCACGATTATCGGCGTGGGATTGATCGGGGGATCGTTGGGTCTCGCGATCAAAAAACGCCGGATGGCCCGGGTGGTGGTCGGCGTGTCCCAACGTCAATCGTCGCTTCAGGCGGCGTTGAAGAATCAGGCCGTGGATGAGGTTTACCAGGATGTCAAACGTGCGGTCGCGGGCGCGGACCTCGTGGTCCTTTCGACGCCGGTCAGCATCATCAATTCGATGCTGATGACGATCGGGCCTCATCTCAAACGTCATTGCATCATCACCGATGTCGGCAGCACGAAGGTCTCGATTGTCAAAACCGCTTCGGAACATCTTCCCGAACACGTTTATTTCGTCGGTTCGCATCCTTTGGCCGGTTCGGAAAAGAAGGGGGTGCAGAACGCCCAGCCTGACCTTTTTGAAGGGGCCCCGTGCCTGGTAACCCCGACCAAGACGACGAACAAACGCGCCTTGGACCGCGTCAAACGGTTGTGGATCCAACTCGGAGCCAAGGTCAAATACCTCAGCCCCGAGGAGCATGACAGCATCTTGGCCTATACCAGCCATTTGCCCCATATGGCCGCCTATGCCTTGACGGCAGCCCTGCCGGAGAAATACCTGGAATTTTGCAGCCAGGGATTTAAGGACAACACCCGAATCGCGGCCTCGACCCCTCAAATTTGGGCCGATATATCTTTGGGGAATTCGCGTAATATCATCCGGGCCCTGGATGCCATGGCGGCGCAATTGGCCGCGATCCGGAAAGCGATCATCAGCGCGGAGTCCAGGAATTTGGTTAATATTTTCAAAAATGCCAAGGCCATGCGTGACAAGCTCGATTAGAGGTTGGACTCTTATGGAAAAGAAATCCATCAAACGGATCATTGCCATCGACGGGCCGGCCGGGGCGGGCAAAAGCACCGTCGCCAAGGCCGTGGCGGGCCGGCTGGGGATCCCGTATCTCGACACCGGGGCCATGTATCGCGCCCTGACGCTGAAGGCCTTGCGCACGGCCACTCCGCTGGAAGACGAAGACCAGCTGGTCCGTCTGGCGCAATCGACCCGGATCCGTCTCGAGGGCGTGCCCCCGGCCGAGACCCGGGTGCTTCTGGACGGCGAGGATGTCTCAGGTGCGATTCGGACCGACGAGGTCACGAATCAGACCTTTCATGTTGCCCGCGCCCCACGGATCAGGGCGATCATGGTGGATTGGCAGCGGGCCGTCGGCCGCGATTCGGATATCGTCGTCGAAGGCCGGGATATCGGGACGGTGGTTTTCCCCGATGCGCCGTATAAGTTTTATCTGGATGCGAAGTTTGATGTCCGCGCCGGCCGGCGGATTGACGAATTTCGCCAAAAAGGTTTCGAGGTCAATGAAGGCCGCATGACCTCAGAGCTTAAAGACCGCGATCATAAGGACTTTACCCGGAGCGTCGGTCCGTTGAAAAAGGCCGCGGACGCCGTCGTGATCGACTCGACGGATCTTTCGGCGGACCAGGTTGTCGACGTACGGGAGGCGGCCGCCCGTCCAGCGGTCGACCGAGACCTTCCCGTAGAGGCCCAGCGAGCGGATCAAGCGGCGAGCCCGTTCGACATTTTCTGCGTCGCGGTCGAGTCCTTGGACCA
>CAZBSU010000252.1:0-2594 GCA_964494745.1 uncultured Planctomycetales bacterium
CCGCCCAATAATTCATAATAAATCTTTTTGACGATATCCGTGATAGTCAGTGATTTGCCGACTAGGTCGGTCTCGTTCATTTTCTGCTGAAGGTGCTCGACATACCGCAGCATCTTCGGGCGCACAAACAGGTCCTGCCCCGCATCCTTCGCGGATAAAACCAAATAGGCCTGATAGGTCCCGGCAAAATGTTTGTTCAAGATCCGGTCGGCCACGCGGATCGGATGCCCGGCCGTGAACCAGCGCACCGGATTGTCGTTCACGCGAATGCGGCTGATACCGTAAATCGAGAGAGCCGTCAGGATAGCCGTAAATACCAAAATGAACTTAAAGCGGTGAACCGAAAAACGCCGCATCCCCCGCAAGAAACGGTCCAGCACGGGCGAACCACGGTCCGTCCGCGGGGCCTGCAAGGCCCGGAAGGATTTATCCTTAAGCAACATGATGTAGGCCGGAATCAGCACGATCGTCAGCAGCCAGGCCAGGGCCACCCCGATAGCGACAAAGACGCCGAAGACCTGCACCGGAGGGATCGGAGAAAAGGAGAGCGAAAAGAAGCCGACCGCCGAGGTCAGAGACGTGAACAGCATCGGCATAAAAAGCTCATCCAGGACATGCAGGATGGTCTTGCGCTTATCTTGAAAAGAGGAATATTTATCAAAAAACTCGCTCAGGATATGGACCGAATCCAGGACCGCGATCGGCATCAGAAAGATCGGGATCATCGAGCTCATGATATGCACCGGGAAACCCAGCCCGATCAGCAGGCCCATCGTGATCAGGACCGTAACGATGGCCACGATCATCGGGGCCAAAATCAGGACCGCGGATTTGAAAAAAAACAGCATCAAAAGAAAGATGACCAGCCCGGCCAGGGGCGCGGACAAGGCCATCTGTTTGAACATCTCGACCCCGAACTGGTCATTGGCGATCGGCAGACCCGTCATAAAGAATTCTTCATCGCCGGGATACCGCTCATAGATCGACCGGATCTGTTCGGCGACCTCATAGCTTAAGTCCTTGCTCTCGATCGGGACATACAGGCACAGGGCCCGGCCGTTCCGGGACACCACGGTCCCCCGGAAAAACGGATGGTCCATGGCCGCGCGTTTGATCTCAAGCGAAGACGGCCTATCCGGCGGCGGCTGGGACATCAGCCAGTCGAAACTCACCGCGCCCAGGCCGGCCTGGCGGATATTGTCTTTCGTGGACAAGGCGATGATCTCCGGGGCGATCACGCCGGAGATCTTTTTGATCTCTTCGGTGATCCGGTAAATTTTCTCCAGGGTCTTGGCATTGAAGACGCCGTCGGGATGATGTTCATTGACCACCCCCAGGACCACCAGATCATAAATCGCGAATTCCTTTTTGACCTGATTATGAAAGACGCGCACCGGCGCATCGGCCGGCAGCATATTCTCCGGGTCGGTATCGACCTTCATCCGGGGATACTGGAACAGGGCCAAGAGCGTCAGCAGAAAGGTGAGGATAAAGACACGGCGGGGATGCCGGATAACCAAATTGATGAGATGCTGAAACATTATTATATAGATTGTTTAATAATATATGATTTAACGTGATCTAGAAAAGCATAGGATAATATACTAAAGCTTCCCTTCTTGTCAAGCAAGTTATTGTCTGGAGATAAGGTTAAATTTTCATTGCCAAGGGAATGTTTTTCGCTTATTTTAATATCAATGTCCTATCTTGACTCCCTGGAGCAGCAATCCATCTATATTATCCGCGAGGCCTACAGCCGGTTCCGCCGCATCGGTCTGATGTGGTCCATCGGCAAGGATTCCACGACCCTGCTGTGGTTGTGCCGCAAGGCCTTTCTGGGAAAAATCCCCTTTCCGGTTATCCATATCGACACCGGTTACAAATTCAAAGAGATTTATGCCTTCCGGGACCGCTATGTCCGGGAATTCGGGCTGGACATGATCATCGCCCAGAATAAGGAAGCGCGGGATGCCGGCATGGGGCCTGATAAAGGTAAATTCGAGTGTTGCAACGCCCTCAAGACCCAGGCCCTGAAAGACTGCCTGGCCCAGCATCAATTCAAGGCCCTTTTGTTGGCCATCCGCCGGGACGAACATGGCATACGGGCCAAAGAACGCACGTTTTCGCCGCGCGACGCGGAGCAAAAATGGGATTATCAAAACCAGCCCCTGGAGCTCTGGAATCAATATCAGGCCAACCTGGACGAGGGCCACCACCTGCGGATCCATCCCCTCCTGGGCTGGCGCGAGATCGATGTCTGGCTTTATGTCCAGAGAGAAAAGATGCCGGTGGTCGACCTTTACTTTGCCAAAAACGGCCGGCGTTTCCGCAGCATCGGATGTGAGACCTGCTGCGCCCCGGTCCAGTCCAAAGCGGACACGATCCCAAAAATCATCCGCGAGCTCGAGACCACTTCGGTCTCGGAACGCAGTGGCCGCGCCCAGGACAAAGAAGACGCGTACAATATGCAGAAATTACGAAGCCTGGGGTATATGTAACATAAAATATTTCAGCCTGAGAGAATCAGGCAAGGCCGTGGTGCTCAGACAGTCCTCGCCGCTGCCTTTTACCAAAGGCAGCGGCTGCGGAACTCG
>CAZBSU010000253.1:0-2576 GCA_964494745.1 uncultured Planctomycetales bacterium
CAAGGCTGAACCGGTCCGCCCGGCGTTCAAGCCGGCGGGTGTAGCCGTTCAGCAAAGGACCTGTCACCAATCCCAAAAGCATCAGGGATAAGGCCAGCAAAGGCCAGGCGGCGATATCCGCGATATTCAGCCCGCCCAGCAGGCCCAGGACCCGTTTCAAAACGAGATCGGTCACGAAAAAGGCGCCCGTGATCACGAGGGTGTTCACCGCGATCAGCTTCATCACATCCTTGCCGACATAATGCCCGAGCTCATGCGCGACCACGGATTCGATCTCCGGGATATCGAACCCGGCCAACAGATTATCCGTCAGCACGACGCGACGCCGGCGGCCAAGCCCGCAGACAAAGGCATTGGCCTTTTTGGTCTTGGCCGAAAAATCAATGGCAAACACATTGTCGATCTTGACCCGGCAGCGCTCGAAAAGGCCGAAGATCCTTTGCCGCAACTCATCATTATCAACCGGCTTGTAATGATAGAACAGCGGAATGATCACATTCGGCATGATCCGGGCCAGGAAGAGGGATAAAGACAGCCATACCCCCGCGGCCCCGAGCCACCAGCGTTCCGGCCACAAGCGCAGGACGAAATACAGACACTCAACGAAGACAATAATAAAAACAAGGCTGATCAAGGCCTTCTTGAAGTCATCCCACAACCAGGCGGCCCGGCTCTGGTTCGACAACCCAAAACGGTGTTCCCAAACGTATTCCTGAAAATAATTAAGCGGAAAGTGCAGCAGATAAGCGCCAAGCGAAAAAATCAGCAAATAAACGGCGTTCACCGCCCAGATATTGCCTGACATCCGGCCTGCCCATTCCCGCGCCCCTAAGGACAACCCGCTTAACTGGGAACCCAACAAAAGCGCGATATCAAGGACAAGGGTGATATAAAAGATTCTGCGTTTGCCGCGGTGGTAGGCCCTGGCCTTATCATGCTCCTGCATCGGGCTTCTTCCACAGGGTGTGATTGCGCTTACGCTCGGTCAAACGCTTGAAGAACTGGCGGAACCGGGTGGTCTTGATCAAATTCGCGAGATCCTTATCCTTCCAAAGATACTGAAAATCGTCATAACCGCAGCGGATCGCGCGCTTGATGCTCTCGAAGGAGGCCTCGAGGTCATTCATCAACGAATAACTGCAGGCCAGGTTATATTGGATCAAAGGATCATCTGGCCGCAAGGATGATAATTTTTGGTCGATCTCCAGCCCTTTTTCGTACCAACCTTTCTTTGTGTAGAGATCTCCCAGGACCATCAGGGCCTGGGTAAAATCAGGCGCCTTGCCCAGGATCCCCTGGTAAAAACGGATCTCGAAATCAATATCTCTCTGTTCGCGGTATTTGCGTCCCATAACGGGTCCATTATGGGGAGGCCAGATAAACGGCCATGCGGCGCACGGCCTCCTTCAGATCGTCATATCCGGTAGCGTAGGAAATCCGGACATAATCGTCATACTCCGGACCGAACGCCGACCCGGGAACCAGTGCGACCCTCTGCTGCTTGAGCAGATTCTTGGCAAAGGCCAGTCCGGTCTGCCCGGTCCGTTTGATCGACGGGAAAACATAAAAGGCGCCCTGGGGCAAATGGCACGGCAATCCGATCCGGTTCAGTTCGCCCACGATAAACCGGCGCCGGCGGAGGTACTCCCTCTTCATCTCGGCCACGGAACGGGCCCCGTTGCGCAAGGCCTCGCGCGCTGCCATCTGAGCCATAATCGGAGCGCAAAGCATCGTGTATTGATGGATCTTGGTCATGGCCGCGATAATCTCAGACGGGCCGCAGGCCCAGCCCAGCCGGAATCCGGTCATGGCATAGGCCTTGGACGCCCCGTTAAGATAGACCACGCGGTCCTTCATCCCCGTCAATGAGGCCAGGGGTGTATGTTCGAAATCATAGGTCAGCTCGTCGTAAACCTCATCCGTGACGACCAGCAAATCATGTTTCTTGATAACGCGGGCGATACCCTGCAGCTCCCGGCGGGTATAGGAAGCTCCGGTCGGATTGGCTGGATAATTCAGCAACAGAGCCCGCGTCTTAGGAGAAACGGCCCGTTCGATCTGCTCGGGGGTCAATTTAAACCCGTTATCAAGTTCGGTCTTCAAATAAACCGGGACACCGCCGGCCATGATCACGGTCGGGCCGTAGGAGACATAGCAAGGCTGAGGGATCAAGACGCGCTCGCCCTGGTTGAGGACGGCGCGGAAACAAAGGTCAATAGCCTCGCTGACGCCAACGGTAATAAGGATCTGATCCTTAAAATCATAGGGCATGCCGTAACGCTTCTTCAAAAAGCCTGCGATCTGCCGGCGCAATTCAGGCATGCCCTTATTGGACGTATACGAGGTATATCCCTGCTCCAAGACATCAATGGCCTTCTCGCGGATATGCCACGGGGTGACAAAATCCGGCTCCCCCACACCGAGAGAGATCACGTCCTTCATCTCAAGCACCAGATCAAAAAAGACACGGATCCCGGAGGGCGGCAGACTTTCAACCGTTTTCGAAATATTATGTTTCATCATGGATTGTTAAAGGGAAGGACCTCCCTCTTTCCTTTTATGAGTGCCATTAAATA
>CAZBSU010000254.1:0-2576 GCA_964494745.1 uncultured Planctomycetales bacterium
GCCAACAGGCCCAACCCCGGGGTTTCACCCCCTTCTGTGCTGGTTTCAAAAAGAAGCTGATACCCGAGACAAATACCCAAAAAGGGGTTGCCGGATCGTACGCTTTGGTTGATCGCGGGGATCAAACCCAGTTCGTTCAGCCGCTCCATGGCCGGGCGCATGGCCCCCACTCCGGGCAGCACGACTTTATCCGAGTCGGTAATGGTTTTTGGATCATGCGTGATCCGGGCATCCGCGCCGGTCTTTTCCAAGGCCTTTTGCACGCTACGCAGATTTCCCATGCCGTAGTCGATAATGGCTATCATAGTGGATCCTTTATGAAAGCGGAGCCGGGCAAAACATTGTTGCTCAAACAGTCCTTGCAATTGCCTTTCTTTGAAAGCAGTTGCTGCGCCTGTTTGCCGTCAAGGCAGGGAACCCGCTCCAATGTTTTGCCCGCCTCCGCTGTTCATGGAATAAGCTAACAACGGAAACGGTCCCAGGACTAAATTCAATCGATGATTCCTTTCGTCGACGGGACTTCGCCCTGCCGGCGGGGATCGATCTGGGTGGCCTGATCCAGGGCCAATCCCAGGGCCTTGAATACGGTCTCTAAGTTGGTATGCAAATCGTCGCTCGGATTTTCGATCTTCACATTGATGGTGGCCCCAAGATTATGCGCAAAGGATTCCAGAAAATGCTCAAGGGAATTGGGGGTGTATCCTTCTTGCTCTTTCCCGCAGGCCTTGGGCTGCAGTTCCAAATAGCCCCGGCCGCTTAAGTCAATCACGCATTTGCCCAATGTCGATTCCATGGGCGCACCTGCCCAACCGAAACGCCGGATGCCTTGCATTTCGCCCAGGGCCTTTTTGAACACCTTCCCCAGAACGATACCAATGTCTTCGTTGGTGTGATGGATATCGATCTCTGTATCGGCTTTCTGGACATCAACCGTAAGATCAAATAATCCATGGAAGGAGAATAATTCCAGCATGTGATTCAGCAAACCGATCGGCGTCTTGATATGGGCTTCCCCCCGGCCATTGATCTTAAGTCCGATCTTTATCTCGGTTTCCTTACTTTTTCTTTCCACCACGGCAGTGCGCTGACTCATAACCGTATCCTTTCAATTAATTAAAACGGACCAGAATCGAGTCCGAATGTTTTTTCATCCCTTCGATCTGGGCGACTTTTTCGATCGGTTCCCGGATCTTTTCCAGGGCCTTCTTGGAATACGAGATAATATGGCTGGTCTTGGTGAAATCCTGGAGGCATAGGCCCGAGAAGAAGCGGGCCGTTCCCAGTGTCGGCAGGACATGGCTCGGTCCGGCGGCATAATCGCCGAGGGCGGTCGGGCTGTAAGGCCCCAGAAATATGGCCCCGGCACTCGTGATCTTTTTGGCCACGTCCATGGGCGAGTTGGTTAATATCTGAAGATGTTCTGGTGCGATCTGGTTGGTGATCGCCGCCGCCTCATCAATGTTTTTGGCGTATATACAATATCCTTTGGGTACGCGTTTGCGCACCTGGCGGATCAGCTGTTTGGAGGTCGTGACCAGCACGGCCAGGCCGTCGAGGTGTTCCAACTGGCCTTCCATCTCGGCCACGACATATTCGGGATGGCTGGTGCGGTTGGCGATGACGACCAATTCCGAGGGGCCGGCCAGCATGTCGATATCGACATAACCGAACAGCTGCCGTTTGGCCTCGGTTACGTACATATTGCCCGGACCGATGATTTTGTCGACCTTGGGGATGTGCTTGGTTCCGAAGGCCATGGCGGCCACGGCCTGGGCCCCGCCGATTTTATAGATCTCGTCCACCTTCAAAAGGCTGGCCACGGCCAGGATGTGCGGATTGATATACCCTTCCGCGTTGGGCGGCGTGGCGATGACCACCCGTTTGACGCCGGCGACCTTGGCCGGGATCACCGTCATGTAGACCGAGGAGACGAGCGGCGCGGTCCCGGACGGGATGTAAATCCCGACGGTATCCAGCGGCAGGATGTTCTCTTTCAGCAGGACCCCTTCGTCGTTCTTGATCCGGCAGGGTTTCTTGACCTGCCCTTTATAAAAAAGCGTGACATTGTTGATGATGGTCTTCAGGTGGCCGACAAAATCGCTGGTGATGTTTTGAAACGCCCCGCTGATCTCGCTTTCGGCGACCCGCATATCTTTGGGGGTCAATTTGGCCTTGTCGAAGCGCCGGGTGTATTTCACCACAGCCGCATCCCCGTTGGCCTTGACGTCGTCGATGATCCGTTTGACCTTTTCTTCGACGTGTTTTTTACGGGCATAAAGATTGCGGTCGTAGAGTTTTTGGAGCGTCTTTCCATTTGGTTTAATGATTTTCATGGACGGCTATCCTTCTTGACTCCGTGGCAGTTTTCGGTTTAGGACGACAATTTATGGGCAATGATCTTTTGGGCCTGTGCGAGGGCCTCGTCGATGTTGCCCCCCCCCTGGCGGGTCCCGGCCTGAGCCAGCGCCGGCCGGCCGCCGCCGCTGCCGTTGATCAGCGGAGCGACCGAGCCTACCAATTCGTCGGCCCGGATCCCTTTGGCCAGGGCTGTGTCGGTGGCCGCGATCAATATATAA
>CAZBSU010000255.1:0-2567 GCA_964494745.1 uncultured Planctomycetales bacterium
GAGACAGTTCGGTCTCTATCTAGTGTGGGCGTGTGATACCTGAAGGGAAGCTCTTCTTAGTACGAGAGGACCGGAAGAGACGAACCTCTGATGTTCCAGTTATCCTGCCAAGGGTAAAGGCTGGGTAGTCACGTTCGGAAGGGATAAGCGCTGAAAGCATCTAAGTGCGAAGCCCCTCTCAAGATAAGGTATCGTTCCCCGACTTGTCGGGGTGTAGGCACCTCGTAGACCACGAGGTTGATAGGCTGCGTGTGTAAGCCCCGTGAGGGGTTCAGCTAAGCAGTACTAATCTGCCAACAGCTTATTCTTTTTTAACGTTAGCGACAGGTTCGATTAAAAAGACCAATTATTCCATGACTGAATCTATCCGGACCATCAAGCGGTCCGAAAAGATCTGCCGGTGGCATTACTGGAGGGGCCACACCCGTTCCCATTCCGAACACGGCCGTTAAGCCTTCCGAGGTCGATGGTACTATAGTCGCAAGGCTATGGGAGAGTAGAAAGTCACCGGCTTTATTTTGCCCCGGCTCGATATCGAGCCGGGGATTTTTTATTTCCAGCGGATGGATCGCGAGAGAAAGAACCCATGGGCCTTGACAGGGGGAAGGGGCGATGTTATTATTTAGTCAAGCTAATTATTAGCATAACTAAATAGGCGAAGACATGAACCGCAAAGATCAAATCGCCGAGGCCATATCCACCATTATGCCTAAGATCGCCCGGCATATCACCTTGGGAATGGCCCAGGTTTTTCATTTAACTCCGCCGCAGGTTTTTACGATCCTGCTGATCGGCAGCCAGCCGGCGTGCCGGGCCTGTGATCTCAGCCAGGCCCTGCGGGTATCGGCCCCGACGGTAACCGGGATTATTGACCGGCTGGAGCGGGCCGGGTATGTCAAACGGGTCCCCAGCAAAACCGATCGGAGGGTTATCCATATTGAATTGACCCAAACCGGGATGAAATTCGACAGGCAGATTCGTAATCATGTCAAAAAGCAATGGCGGCTTTTGCTGGATAAATTGTCTGACCGCGATTGTGAAGCGTATTTGGATATCATGGAGCGCCTTCAAAACCAGATCGGGTGATGCCGCGATGATCCGCAAAATAGCCTCATATCTATTCCTTATGTTATGCCTATCGGCCAGGACCGGGTTGCCGGTTTTTGCCGGCCAAGACATTGATTTAAACGTCTCGCCGGACCCAACTGCTGTTTCCTTCAGTCTCTCTCTCGATCAGGCCACGCGTTTGGCCCTTGCCAACAATTTTGACATTCAGCTGGCCAAATACGACACCTGGATCGCGCGCACCCGAAAGGAATCGGCCGAATCAGTTTATGATACGGTTATGGACGCCATGGTGTCCTATCAGGACAATCAGGCTGCCCGCACCAGCACGATTCTCGGAACCAAGAATTTGGAAAATAATTATAATCTTGGGATATCCAAGAAACTCCCGACCGGCACGACGTTGGAAGTCGATTTTGACAATAACCGAAGCTGGTCGAACTCCTCCTTTGCCACGGTCAATCCCAGCCATGATTCGTCTTTGGGCCTGACCGTTGAGCAGGAGCTGGGCAAGAACTTTTTCGGTCTTCAGGACCGTGGCCGGATCAAGGTCACGCAGGCGGAAATCGAGAACGCCGAGTTCATTTCGCTCGATAAGATCGAGCAGTCCCTATCCCAGGTCCAGAAGGCTTACTGGGATCTGGTACTTTATGCCAAGCAGATCACGATCAAGGAAAAGATGCTCGCGCATGCCCAAGAGTTATGGAATATCAATCAAGAGAAGATCACGCACGGCCTGATCGAAGAACCCGAATTGTTGGCTTCCGAGGCCAATCTTAAGCAGTCCCAGAATGACCTGTTGTTGGCGCGCGACCAGGCCTTGAGTAAGGCCAATGTGCTTAAATTATTGATGAATGTGGCCGATCTTGAGGCGCAGGTGACGACAACGACGGTGTTTGATTTGTCGGCGGGAAACGTTCAGGCCCCCCAGGCCTTGCAGGCGGCCTTTGATCACCGACGCGATTACCGCGCCGCGCAGGCGGCCGTGCGGGCCAAGGATATTCAATTGGTCGTCCAGGAGAATGATGTCTGGCCTGAGATCAATCTCAAGGCCACGCTGACCCGCAACGGTGTCGACGACCATTTCAGTCAGGCGATTCAGGGCATCACTCATGAGAACAATCCTGACCTGTCCGCCGAATTGAGCGTGTCCATGCCTATCGAAAACCGCCAGGCCCGGGCCGCATTAAAGGCCGCGCAATGGGATAAGGCCAAGGCCATTGTCGCCTTGAAGCAGCTCGAGCGTCGGATCATGATCGACGTCATGGATCAAGTGCGTTTTTGCCAGGTCGCCCAGGAAGTGGCCCGCAATGCGATCGGGATCGCGCAGCTGCAGTCACAAAAACTCGCGGCCGAGGAAAAGAGATTTGCCGCCGGCCGTTCGGATACCGATACCCTGATCCGTTTTCAGGATGACGCGGTTCAGGCCCAGTGGGCCGCGGCCCAGGCCCAGCACCAATATCACACCGCCGTCGTTGAATTGAATCGGCGCCAGGGTCGTT
>CAZBSU010000256.1:0-2565 GCA_964494745.1 uncultured Planctomycetales bacterium
GTCGATCCCGAAGGTGAATTAACCCTCGCCGATCTGGAGGATGACGCGTTGCTGGCCGGCATCCATCCGGTGCGTGGCGTTACACCTGGTCTGCTGGCGTTGAGGCAGTTGTTAAATGCGGCGGTAACCCGTATGAAGGCTAATGGGATTGGGACATCCGTTGTCACCCACGCACCCACAACCGTTTCGGGCACTTCTAATGTTAAACAACCCGTCCTTTCCCGCCGCCAGTTCAATCTCAAGGCGGCCGGCATCTCGGCCGCGACCCTGAGCGGCCTGTTAAATCAAATCATATTCCCTGTCACAGTAAAAGCTAGAGAACAGCTGTCCGCTCATTTCTATGCGGAAGAATTCAATTACCCGGTCGCGCACGCTTTCGTCCAGGCCCTGCAGAAAGTGCGCACGCATCTGGGCAGCCCGATCGTGATCGGGAAGCCGGGCAGCCGGCGATACTTCAACGGTCTGCACTGGGCTTATGTCCGAACCCCGGCGAAATCCATGCGCGATCTGCAAGCTGCGGTCAAACGCGCTGGCCTGTCATCGGTCATGGACATTGCCGCGGTGCGGATCGAGGGCGATGAATATTTCCGTATCAGCATTCCCGCTGCGGCGTTGACAAAATCACAGGCGGAAAAATTTGAGCGCGTGTTTGCGCTGGCTTATGAAACCCTGCGGACAACGGATAGGTATCTGTTCAGCCATCGCGGCCAGGTTGAACCCGGGCGCCAGAAATCCTTTTCCAATCTGATGTTCATGCTGCTGGCCACGCCGATCCAGGAATCCATGCTGAATGCCTGCCGTCAGGAATGCTGGGATACGGTAAACGGAGAAAGAATCCAGGTTAACGGCCCGGCCTGCGGCCTGTGCCAAATCCAGCCCAAGGATGCCCGCTGGTTTATTCGGCAGGGAATTCCGCATCAGGAGATGCGAGAGTTTTCGACCCGAGTGAGAACGATTATATATTCGGTCAGAGAAGATGATACATTGTGGGAGATTGCCAGAGCTCATGGTTCGACTGTCGAAGCTGTTAAACAAGCTAATAATAAAAAAGATGATGATATTAATCCGGGCGATGAATTAATGGTCCCGGTATTTCAAGTTGAACATGTATTCCTTCGGGCCTTGGCGCGATTCGCTTTGAATATGTCCCGCGAGGATTTCGAAAACGAAGATGAAGAGATGGAGCGCCGGATCGAAGATAAGGTCGCGGAATTGCAGGGGATGAGCGAAAGACAACTGGCGCAATTGTTGATGACCAATGATGCCTTCTCTGTCTGCCTGATGCGGGCGATCTATTGGATCCGCGCGGATGACGAGATCCGGGCGCTTCCGCCTCGTGCTGCAGTCAGAAAAGAAGCCGTGGCCGATTTGAAGGCCCACAAGGTAACGGATGATTCAGAGAGATCCGCTCCCGGCGAGACACTGCCCATCACCGAAGAGGAGATCGAGGATCATACCGCGGCCCTGTTCGCCCAAAAGGCCTTTCAGGTCTGGCTAAAGGCATACAACGGTAGTGACGAGCGTGTCTTGGATAAACGCTTTGAATTTGTCGAAAAGACCATGCTGTTCAAGGGGCTGCGGCGGTTTATTATCATGGTGACTATTGTCGGCGTGGTGGCCGTCCTCACTGCGGCCGTGATCCTGGCCCCGGGCGCCCCGGCCGTCGGTACGGCCAAGGTCCTGGCCGGAATCCATCCGGTTGCGGGCGTCATGGCCTGTATAGCGCTTGTTACATTTCTGGTCAGATCCGGGAAATTGGCTAAAGGCCGAAAAATTCTAAGGGCGACCGTCGGGGTGCGCTCGCACCGGGAGCAAATGGATCCTTTATATGGCACGGCCTTTGTCATAGGTGAAGATATTGAGTCTTTATATGTATTAACGAATCGGCATAATCTGGGAAGCTCGGACGTCGAAGTGTTTATTCCTGTTCGCTGGTCATGTATCCGAGCGCCACATGTGATCCCGGCCCGTATTTTAGCTGTTAGTCATGATGCCGATTTGGGCCTTGTCCGCATACAAAGAGCGGATATCCCTGACGGGATCACCTTGACCAAGGCGAAAATGCTTGAACTTGAAAACTTCCCGTCTCGTGCTGAATTTGAAAATAAAGCTGTTTTGATCGCAAACATGAATTATTCGCGCATCAAACGAATCGGACCCAAGACATGCATGGTTCCGAGAGCTTTGACAGAGGGTTGCGTGTCGGGTTATAGGGATTGGATGACGGAAATACCCATGCGGCTGGTTGAATGTATGTGGTCGGGAGTCAGCGGGTCTGCTGTTATTGATAAACAAGGAAGAATTATGGGGTGTGTTTATAAGGGCTCTCGTTCTTACCTGAGAAAGAATGCGAGAGGATCTGTTTACGCTGTTCCCGGCAATATCATTCTGGATTTTCTCCGGGCACATCACGTGCCGGGAATCGAGATGGAGGAAGGGAATAACGGCAGAAACGACCGGAAGGGTACACGACATACGAAAGAAATTCAACCAACGCAACATACTATTATGAGGCCGCAGACATCACGTTCCATCCAACCGTGGCTGGTGGTGAGCGTGATCATC
>CAZBSU010000257.1:0-2552 GCA_964494745.1 uncultured Planctomycetales bacterium
GTCCGTTTTTGCGGCAAGACATTTTCATCCCCCACCAAAGGCGGCATCTTGACACTAAAGATATAATCATCAGGGATATTGTCTTTGCCGCTGGCCTTGCCCGCCTGGTCAAGGGCCTGATCAATTAAATCTTGCCGGCTGACGTAATCCGATCCTGGGTAATCCGCAGCCTGAGTTCTCCCACTCAACATCATCGAGAATGCCACAAAACAGCTGACAGCCATCAGGGATCTCGGATTTAAACGAAGATGCCTCATCAATAACGCAATCCAAACTTCAGGCCGAATTCGGTCGTGTTGTTTTTGGGTTCCCACCAGACCTCTGTTACCCCATTGTGTGATACGGTTTTCGTTTTTGATTTCTCAATCGCCCAGTAACGGATAAAGGGTTCGATCGCGATATCGATGCGCGGCTGGTGATAAACAGCCCGGATCGAACCACGCAAGCCGGTGCCGGCATCCTGCTTATTCTCAACGTCAGGGTAGCCGGCATAATGATGAATATACGCCCCGGCATCGCCGATATGGCTTTTCTGCAGGCCATAAAGAAGATAGTCGTATTCCGCGCTCCATTCCAGGGACCAGTGCTTATTTAACTGGACCAGGGATTCCACGCCGGCAGGAATGTACCAGTAATTGGATTCACGGTCATAACTTACCGCGCCGGTGGAAGTCAACCGGCCGCCGCCGTCATCGAGGAGATAACGGAAACCCACACCCAGAAAGGGGGTCAGGCGCATGGATGGGCGCACGGGGAAATCACAACCCATAAGGACGCGAAACTCAGCCGAATAATTCGGCCGTCCGTCATCCGTGCCGGAACTTTCCGATTCGTAATCCAGCTCACCGTAAGCAAAACGACCCTCAAACCTGAACATGTTGAAGATCATCATATTTCGTTTCCAGTCACCCCACGCGTTGTGCTCGCGCAGACGGTGGGTCAACAGACCGTGGATGCCGTACATGAAGTTTTTCTGACGCATCACACCCGGTTCGCGGTAGGTGTAGTGAAAAAGCTCGGTCCCGAGTTCCAAAAAGGTATTGGCGCGCTGGTGAATAAAACTCTTCCTCAGGCCGGACGGAGGCAGACCCCTTGGCTCCGGTTCGGAAAGGGCCATCAGATGATCGACCGAGGCCGGACGAGGCGGCCTGGGCGGGACCTCGGTTTGGACCGGCAACAAGGTCCGTGGTGACACGCGAGGACGAATTTGGGACGGTAACGGCTGTTTGGGTTCAACCACAAATTCAGGCTCGGAAGAGTCATCTTCCGGCGGACTCATGCGGGACGGCGGTCGCTGGCCACCGCGGTCGTAAAGGTCATATTTGTCGAGGGCCTTATCTATCCGGTAGGCGCGTGGATCGCGGTCGCGGTAGGTAAGGCACAAATCTTCCCAGCGTATTGTTTTTTGATGATGCCGCGAAGCAAAGAAAGAATGGCCAGAATCAGGGGCCATGGCGGCGTAACATCTCGTCGAGATAAGCAAAAACAGGCCAATTGACATATATATTTCTGCTATTTTCATAATATGTATATTTTTATTCTAACTATGAAAAAATCGTAATTCAAAATATTTTTGCTTTTTTTTACTTTTTATTTTGTGAATGGATTTGTGGCGCGGGTCAAAATAAGACGAAGAAGAATGCCGGCAGCAATAAATCTTAAAAACAACAAAAATTCGAAAAAAAAGGAAGGCCGCTTCAGGCGGGATTTCTATTGGGGCCTAATCTTGTTGGACAGATTCGGCAAAAGCCAGAATATAACCATCAGGGTCTTGGACGTAGAACTCTTTCATCCCATACCAGGTTGAGCTTATATCCTTGACGATCTGGAGGCCCTTTTGCCGACAGGAACGATAAAAGGCATCGAGACCCTCCACCTCGCAATAAAGGCTGGCTGAGGCACCGACGGACACGTCCTTGAGCGCTGGAACATCGGCGGCATAAACATCCCGGCGCATGAACATGATGAAGACTTCGTCCCGGCGAACCATGGCGTAAACATATTCCTGATCGGGATCGAGTTTTGCGGCTATTGTCCTGGCCCCTTCCGGGACCGATATGGCCAGATCGAAACCCAAGTTCTCGCAGTAATATTTCACCGAGGCGGCAACGTTATTGACCATCAGATCCGGGGTCAATTTTTCGAATTTAACATTCATGTGGTCATGAGGAGATTGATAATGTAACGGAGAGGTCGGGATTCGAACCCGAGGACCCGGTTACCCAGGTCAACTGCTTAGCAGGCAGCTCCGTTCAACCACTCCGGCACCTCTCCAAAATCATTCCAGGGCAAATTTATGTCTCGACAGGGGCTTGGGACGGGATTTTTCTCTTTTTAATAAAAAAATCGCGCATCAATCGGCTGCAATCTTCTTCCAAAAACGGGCCGCAGACCTCGATCCGGTGATTCAAATGCGGATGGCGTGCAAGATCAACGACGGAACCACAGGCACCGGCCTTGGGATCCCGGGCGCCAAAAATAATCCTTTGGATCCGGGCGAGGACCAAGGCCCCGGCGCACATGCAGCAAGGCTCAATAGTAACATAGAGTCG
>CAZBSU010000258.1:0-2544 GCA_964494745.1 uncultured Planctomycetales bacterium
ATCCCCAGCTACGTAGCCGTGAAATAACCCTTCTCGCGCAAGACATAATTGCGGTGGACCAGGGTGTAAATGATCGAGGCATAAGTGCTCGGACGCCCGATCCCGTCCTCTTCCAGGGTCTTGATCAGCGTGGCCTCGGAATAGCGCGGCGGCGGTTTGGTGAAATGCTGGGTCGGCTTGACCTCCCGCAGGGTCAACTGGTCGCCTTTTTCAAAGGGTGTGAGGTCGACCCGGTTGTCATCCTGCCCGTTCTCCTGACGCAGGGTCAGGAACCCGTCAAAAAGAAGCGTAGACCCGGACGCGCCCAGCATAAAGGCCCCGGCCCGGATATCGATGCGTTTCTGTTCAAAAACGGCCGGGGTCATCTGGGAGCTCACGAAACGCCGCCAGATAAGGTCATAAAGCAGAAACTGATCCTTATTCAGATATTTTTGGATATCCGCAGGGGGACGGAAGACATTCGTGGGCCGGATCGCCTCGTGGGCCTCCTGCGCCGACTTCTTGGATTTATACCGGTTGGGCGTATCGGGCAGATATTTGTCCCCGAAGCTGCGATGAATATATTTCCTGACCCCCTCGAGCGCCTCGTTGGAGATATTGACCGAGTCGGTGCGCATGTAGGTGATCAAACCCACCGCCTCTTCATCCCCGATCTCGATCCCTTCGTATAACTGCTGGGCGATCTGCATGGTCTTGCTCGAATGGAACCCGAGCCTGTAAAACGCGTCCTGCTGAAGGGTGCTGGTGATATGCGGCGGGGCCGGATTGCGCCGGACCTCTTTGCGGGTGACGGCCTCGATCACAAAGGTCTCCTGCTTCAGCTTCCCGGCGATGTCCTCGGCCTCGGCCTGGGTATGGCATTCGAATTTCTCGCCGTCGATCTTATCCAGAGAGGCCGTCAGCAGATTGGGCAGATCCGCCTTTTGCAGATCAACGGCGATCTGCCAATATTCCTGCGGCACAAAGTCGGCAATCTCCCGTTCGCGCTCCACGATCAGGCGCAGGGCCACGGACTGCACCCGGCCGGCGCTCAACCGCGATCCGACCTTTTTCCAGAGCAAAGGACTGATTTTATACCCGACGATCCGATCCAGCACCCGGCGGGCCAGCTGGGCCTCGACCTTTTTTGTGTCGAACGCGCGCGGATGCTCAAAGGCCTTGCGCACCGCCTCTTTGGTGATCTCCTGAAACGTCACCCTAAAGACCTCCTTGCCTTCGCCGATATGCTGGATAATATTCCAGCCGATGGCCTCACCTTCCCGGTCAGGGTCGGTCGCGATATAGATCGCCTTCTTCTTCTCGGCCTCTTTTTTGAGCTTGGACAGGATCTTCTGTTTGGCCCGCATGACGATCAGCTTGGGCTTAAAATCGTCTTCGATATCCACGCCCAGGGACGATTTCGGCAGATCGATCAAATGGCCCATGGACGACACGACCTTGTATTTATTCGCGAGGATCTTATTGATCGTTTTGACCTTTGTCGGAGATTCGACGATAACCAGGGGTTTCGCTTTAGCCATAATCCTTCCTTACATGTTAGATGCGCTCAAACATCATCCCGGGCAGTCTTCTGATCTTGTGCTGCATTTCCAGGGAGAATAAAAGTCTCATCAGGTCTGACACCGGCCGCCCGACGCTGGGCAGCAGGTCCTCGACGGAAACGGGACGGTCCAGGGCCTCCAGAATGACCCGTTCCTCCAGGGTCCCCGTCAAGCTATGGGGCGGCCGCGTCAAAACGGCGGCCTCCCGCCGCCCGGCCGGCAGGGTTCGGGCCTTTTCCATCGCCGGCTGGATCTCTTCCAGGATATCCTCGATCCCGGTGACCAATTTGGCCCCCTGCTGGATCAGGCGATGCGTGCCGAACGTATTCGGGTCCTTGATCCGGCCCGGCAGGGCAAAGACCTCGCGGCCCTGTTCCAGGGCAAACCGGCTGGTGATCAAGGCGCCGCTGCGCTGGCCGGCCTCCACCACCAGGACCCCCAAAGACAGGCCGCTGATGATCCGGTTGCGCTGCGGAAAATTCCTGGCCTGGGGCGGCACGGACATCGGGAACTCCGACAGGACCGCGCCGTTCCGGACTATCTCGGCCATAAGGCCGCTGTTCTCCGCGGGATAAACATGGGCCAAACCGCAACCCATGACCGCGTAGGTCAGGCCGCCGGCCCGCAATCCCCCGCGATGCGCCGCGGTATCGATCCCCCGGGCCAACCCCGAGGCGATAATAAACCCAAGCTCA
Source organism: uncultured Planctomycetales bacterium (assembly GCA_964494745.1). Taxonomy (GTDB): domain Bacteria; phylum Omnitrophota; class Gorgyraeia; order Zapsychrales; family JANLHA01; genus CAZBSU01. The sequence goes on from CAZBSU010000258.1 coordinate 2,237, forward strand.
CCCAGCCGGCCGGCGAACTCCTGCGCCACGGACATGCCGTAGACCGAGGCCTGCCGGGATCCGACAAAAGCCACGACCGGACGGTTATCCGGATCGAGCCGGCCTTTGACATAAAGCACGACCGGCGCGTCGCTGATCTCGGCCAGCAACCCGGGATAGTCATGGTCTTCCCGGGAGATGACCCGAACGCCGTGATCCTTGACCAATTGCAGTTCCGACCGCAAAAAATTATCCTGATCAAACGTCAGGAGCCGCTCGATGACCTGATTCGTTAAAATGCGGCTGGCGGACAACTCCGCCCGGCCGGC
>CAZBSU010000259.1:0-2538 GCA_964494745.1 uncultured Planctomycetales bacterium
TGATGTGATCAAAAAGGCCGATGTGGAACAGGCCTTGGATAAGATCGGCTATCAACTCAAGCCGATGGATATCGTTTTGATCCGGACCGGCGGGGATAAGATGCTCGGGACGTCGGATTATGTCAATAAATATGTCGGCATGGAGCCGGAAGCGGTGGAAGTCATCCTGGATCAGGGTGTCAAGATGCTCGGGATAGATACGATTGGTCTGGACCGGCCGTGTTTTGATATGTTTAAGGAATTTCTCGACACGCGTGACCATAGCCGGATTTGGCCGTCGCATTTTCTCGGTCGACGGCGGGAATTTGCGCACATGGAGCGGCTCGGGAACCTCGGTGCGATCCCGCGGCCGACGGGGTTTAAGGTCAGTTGCCTGCCGGTACGCGTGCGTGAGGCCGGCGCCGGGTGGGCCCGGGTGGTGGCGATACTGGAATAATCATGAAAAGCGATGCGAGTCATTTCTCACACGAAATTTTTTGCTCCCGTGGAATCCGAAGGATTCCCGGAATTAAATCCCCGAAATCGCTTCGCGATTTCAGGGGACGTTTGCTTCGGTTTGCAGCTCCTTCGCTGACCGAAAAAATCTTCGGTTGCTCAGTCGCCGCAAATCCTCGCAAACTTTTGCCAAAAAATTTCTGATTGTGTTCGAAATGATCCGCATCGCTTTTATTCACATTAAAACGCTGGGACATCATCAAATTAAGGAGGTTTTGGCATGGGACATACCGCTAATTCGATTCTGATCAATGCGCCTTATGACAAGGTCTTTGATATTTCCAATGATATCGAGCGCTGGACGGAATTATTCGGAGGGGAATATAAGGAAGCCAAAATTTTAAGCCGTGAAGGAAACAAGCTGACGTTCCGTCTGACCGATGACGAGGATCGGTCGTGGCAGTCCTTCCGCCTGCTTTTTAAAGATCATTATTTCGCTTATGCCCAGAAACTGCCGCCGGAGTTCCCGTTCAAATACATGAAGATCATCTGGCTATACACGCCGAAAGACGACGGGATCCTGATGACCTGGATTCAGGATTTTGAGATGGACGACAAGGCCAAATTCACCGACGAGCAGGTGGTCGGGTTGATCAATAAGCATTCGCAGGAAAACCTGAAGATATTCAAAAAGATTATTGAGGATGAAAAATAATATGGGTTAGGGATCAAAGATCAAAGGCGAAGTCGAGGGCGGCTCGCCGGAAACATCTCGGTGTTCAGGTCGCTTCGTTCCATTCACACCTTCATGTTCCCGGCTCGTCATAACAATATCGATTCAAATTTATTCAACCTTCATTTCGACTTTTTACCTGTTAAAGAGGAGTAAGGATCATGACGGATGAAAAAGGTAGAGACCTTAAAGCGAAGAATGCCATTATCACCGGCGCCAGTAAGGGGATCGGGAAGGCCATTGCCGCCCGGTTGATGCAGGAGGGCATCAATGTGGTCCTGGCCGCCAGGACCCAATCGACCCTGGACGCGACGGTCAAAGAGTTGAATCAGGCCCATCCGGCTGAGGCCATCGGGGTGGCCTGCGATGTCTCCAAATTGGAGGACCTGCAAAATTTGGTTAAGGTCACGCTGGATAAATTTAAGCGGATTGATATCCTCATCAATAACGCCGGGGTGTCCAGCCAGCATCCTTTTGAGAAACAACCCCTTGAGGATCTGGAGCGCCTGGCGCACACCAATTATCTCGGTTATGTCCGCTTGACGCGATTGGTGATTGGGCATATGATTGAGAACAAGGCCGGCAATATCATCAATATGGTTTCAGGCTCGGTCCTGGTCGAGCCGGTGCCGCGCAGTTTTTTGGCTTACAGCTCGTTGAAGGTCGGCCTGAGGGCCTTCTCCAAAGGATTGTTCTGGGAGATGCGGGATCACGGGATCAAGGTCACCGCGATTTTGCCCGGGGTCACGGATACAGATCTGACCGGGAAGCTCGCGGAAATCACCGAGGAACAGAAACAGCGGCTCATCTCCCCGCAGTGTATCGTGGATGCGGTTATGTTCTCCTTGAACGTGCCGCAAAACGCCTGTCCTTTGGAACTGGCGGTGATCAATCAACAAACCCCCTGGACCAAACCGGTTATCCCGTTTGCCCAACAACACCCCAAATAAAATGAAAACACAGAACACCATCAATCTGAAGTATCGGTATCTGCTTTGGCTGTACAAGACGGTTAAGGACGAGCTTGACCGCATCGACCGTAAGTTCACCCAGGTTGAGGTTGACCGGGAGATAGAAAAACACATTGCCCGCAATGCCCACCTGTCCCAGCTTGAGGATTCGGACCGTTTCCGGGAACTGCAAAATGCCTTCAAGGAATATGTTGATAAGAAACAAGTCGACGGCCGGGCGCTGAAATACGACGGCAAGAAGCTTAAGGCCGAATATTATTTTACGCGCATGAAACTCGAGGCGGTCGAAAAGATCATTAAAAGGATGTTCAGTGATAAAGTCCTGAAAGAGATCAAGACCGCTTACGAAGAAGAGATGTGCAAGCGGATCCTGGAGAGCCGGGAGCATTGAATATTAGT
>CAZBSU010000260.1:0-2526 GCA_964494745.1 uncultured Planctomycetales bacterium
CGGGTTAACCATATCAAGTATCCGGCCCCCGTCGGTCGTGCCCCAGACCACCTGCTGTTTCCCGGCGCGAATGTCAACCCGGTCAGCGTAGACATCCAGATAGGCCTGCCGGATCCATTCGGTTTTGACCGGCAGTGTCAGTTTGCGGTTTTGTTCCTTATTCACCAGGTCGCGGTACTGACCTTCGATATCATACATGGCGTCATACCACAGTTTGATCTCGGTGAACAAATCGATATTATCGGCAAAGCGGTAATTGGCCTTGAAATCGGCGATATTTTTGAATTTTAAAAGCTCGTCGAAACCATTCGACACCTTCAGCGCGGTCTCATTTTTGAAGTAACCGACTATCTCGAGATTATCGACCGGGACAGGCCTTGTCGACAAAATCACGGATAGGCTCGGCCTTGGCCGTTTCTAGCCCTATAGCGCCTCCCAAAAAGGATCTTCAGCATGCTGGGCAAATAATGGTTTAACCAGCCCTCGAGTATCGGGCGGCCGGCGATATGCATTCGGGTCGTGCCGTCCTCATAACGGGACTTGAGCTCCTGAAGCTGCGCGAAAATGGCAGCCGTGTCGGCCGTGGATTCAAAGTCCACCTGGATCAATGTGCTGCGCATGTCTTTCGAGACCAGGCTGCCGTAAATATTCGGATCCATGCGGATCTTTTTTTCCAACAGGGCGAGCTCCTCCGGTGTCCGCGGCGGGACACGCAACAGGCGCTCGACGAAGAAGCCTTCCTCATCAGCCACAACATGCTTGACATGCCGAGAGGCAATCGAATGGATCCGGCTCAAATTGACATCCGCCATAAGAGACAGGTCTTCTGTGGCCAGGATAACTTTTTCGAGGAAAGCCGTTGAAAGGATTGTCCCTTTTTTTGCCTCAATCGCGACTGAGACCTGGTTCAATCCGCCGAATATATCGGTCAGGCGGTGCTGGACTTGAATGAACGGGTGTTTTTGGGGGGGGGACAAAATCTTCGAGGTGGGTTTCAACCTTAATATCGCGCAGGGCGCTGATAAAAAAGATCGAAATACCGGCGAAGACAATCACTATATAAATACGAAAGTGAATGATTTGCCTGGCTAGCCGGTATTGCCAACTGAGAATATTGGATTTTTACTAAAAAAATCGTATTAGTAAAATTTATGTAAATTTGTTTTGATTTCACAGAAAAAAGGGATCGGATTCAACAAAAATCGAATTTTGTTAATTTTGGGTGAAAAGTTTAAAAACAGGCAAGAATTTAAAGAAAGGGGCGGCTTTAAAGGGGATAACCAATCGAAATGATATAAAGAGGCTCTTGGTTTGGGGGAAGATTAAGCAATGCCCTGACCTCCTGGTCCGAGAAGGCACCGACCGGCACCGATCCCAGGCCCATGGCCACAGCCTGCAGGTGAACATTCTCGGCAATGTGGCCGACCTCTATCAGACTGTAACGCACACCGCGTTGGCCGTATTTGCGGGTCACGCGTTCATGAACCGCGGTGAATACCAGGTTGACCGGCGCGGCAGCCACCCAGGGCTGGTTTAGGGCCACGGCGGACAATTGGGACCGCAGGTCTTGGCTCATCCATGGCTCAAGGGCATGTTCATCGGGTTTATATAAAAAGACCCCGTCGGCCTTAACGGCATACACCTCGATCGGATACAGGGCCCCGGCGGACGGCGCGGCCCTGAATCTCCGGCCGTGTCCTTCGCCCGTGATCCCTTGCGCCGCCCATAAAAGCTGGCTGATCTGCTGGGGAGTCAATGCCTCGTTACGGAAGTCCCGCAGAGAACGGCGCTGCGCGATGGCCTGCTCCAGAGACATCCTGCCTTCGGTTTGAGGATCGGGTAATGTTAACATCGTCGTTTGGGACAAAACGGGCGTGATAAAGACCACAGTCATGCCCAGCCAGATCAAAACGACTAAAACGGAGGAACGTGATTGTATCGTTTCCATAAGGCCTAATCCAAACCAAGGCGATCAACCCTGGTCATGAAAATCGGTCCTAGTGAAAACATAACTGTGGGACGAGGCCTGGGCGATATTCGTCAGATGGTCCCCGATCTTTTCAAGGTTATTGATAAAATCGACGAAGACCAAAGCGCTCATGGGATCGCATTTGTTCTTGCTTAAACGGTAGGAGTGCTCCTTAAGATACTCGGCCTGCAGTCGGTTAACTTCTTTCTCGTACACCAAAACCCTTTCCGCGGCCATCGGATCATTATTTTGCATCGAATGCAGGGTCTCGACAAACATGTCTTCAATCTTGCCGTACAGAGTGCGCATCTCGGCCTTGGCCTTATTTGAGAAGGCCATCCGGTCAGAGTACACCCGGTCGGTCAATTCGGAGATATTAACGGCGTGGTCGGAAATGCGCTCCATATCGTTGATCGAATGGATCAAAGGCGGCAGCTGATCGCCCAAATCTTCGGTCAGATTCTGGGTCGCGAGTTTCGCCAGATAAAAAGTTATATCGTGTTGGAGATGATCGACGGCGTTCTCCTGGGTCTGAACGTGAGCGATCGATCGTTTAT
>CAZBSU010000261.1:0-2517 GCA_964494745.1 uncultured Planctomycetales bacterium
GGGCGGGGTCAAACGCCATCTGGTTGAGGCCGTGATCTCATCCAACGCGCCGGTCACGGGGCAGACCGTCAAGGAATGCGGCTTCCGTTCGCGATACGGCGCTTCGATCATCGCGGTTCACCGCAACGGCGAACGCGTGCTGTCGCGGATCGGCGACATCGTTCTTCGTCCCGGGGATACCTTGCTGATGCTGACGGGCGCGGATTTTACCCGTCAATGGCGCAATTCCGAGGATTTTTATCTGGTCTCGGATATCAAAAAAGTCGAGGCCAAGGCCTATCACAAATCCTGGCTGGCCTTAGGGATCGTGGCCCTGATGATCCTGGCGGCGACTTTTGCCGATCATCTGCCGCGGATCGCGGGTCAGCAGGTCTCCATGCTGCATGCCGCTTTTGCCGCGGCGCTGCTGATGGTGCTGACCGGCTGCGTCCGGGTCACCGAGGCGCGACGGTCGATCCATTTTAATGTGCTGATCACGATCGCCTGCGCGTTCGGGATCAGCAAGGCCCTGCAGAACAGCGGGGCCGCGGCGGCGATTGCCGCGGGCGTTATCAGCCTTGTCAAAGGTTTTGGCCCGGTCGGAGTCCTGGGCGCGATCTACCTGATCACGACGATATTCACCGAGATCATCACGAATAACGCGGCCGCGGCATTGGTGTTCCCGGTCGCTTTATCCGCCGCGGGCCAGATGGGGATCGAGGCCCGGCCTTTTTTTATCGCGATCGCGATCGCGGCCTCGGCCAGTTTCCTGACACCGATCGGATATCAGACGAACCTGATCGTGCAGGGACCGGGCGGGTATAAATTCAAGGATTATTTCAAGGTCGGCCTGCCGCTGAATATCCTGTTTTTTATCGCGACCGTGCTGATCATCCCGATCTTTTGGAGCTTTTAGAGAATGTCATCCCCGCCCCCGCGGAGGTGGGGGCGGGAATGACATCGATTCTTGTTTCATTGCAATAAGTTGCCATATATGTTAAATTGTTGCCATGAAAATTGATGATTTAATCAATTTGACCCAGGGCCTGCCGGTCATCGAAAGTGAACTGTTGTGTGCTGGAGTGGCTGATCCCGGGGCGATCAAGGTCCAGTTAAGCCGCTGGGAGAAAGCTGGCAAGATTATCCAGCTCAAGCGCGGGGTTTATCTGCTGCCCGAAATTTACCGCAAGGCCGATCTTTACGAACCCTATCTGGCCGGCATCCTCAAGAAACCGTCTTATATCAGCCTGGAAAAGGCGCTGGAATTTCACGGCCTGATCCCGGATTCGGCGTTCGTCTACACCTCGGTGACGACCAAGCGCCCGGGCCGTTACGAAACACCGGCCGGCACGTTTGATTACCGTCATATCAAGAATACATTGTTCTGGGGGTATGATTCGGTCACCTTGCAGCGCCAGACCGCGTTTTTTGCCGCGCCCGAAAAGGCCCTGCTGGATTATTTTTATTTGAATCAACGCAACATTTCGTCAGACTATCTTGAGGAAATGCGGCTGCAAAATGCCGATCGCATCGACTGCGACAAATTGATCCGTTTTGCGCAGAAATTCGACAGCCCCAGCATCCTGCGCGCGGCCCGGGTCGCGGTTCGGTTTATCGAACGGGAAATGGCCCAAGAGAAATCATTATGAAAGACTATCTGCTTGAATTGACCGCCAAGCAAACCGGCCAGAACGCCAAGCGTAACACCCTGCGCGAATACCTGCAGGCCTATGCCTTGCGCGTCATGCATGATAACGGCGTCTTTCGCTCAACGGCTTTTCTGGGCGGCACGGCCCTGCGGTTTTTGCATAACCTTCCGCGGTATTCCGAGGATCTGGATTTTTCGCTGAGCAAAGAAGGGGAGCGCGGTTATGAATTTGCCGGAATGATCGCTAAGGTTCAACGCGAATTCGAGCTGGCCGGATACAATGTATCGGCGGCGGTCAAGGAAACCAAAACCGTGCAGTCCGCTTTCGTCAGGTTTGAGGGCCTGCTGGCGGAGGCCGGGATCTCACCCATGAAGTCACAGAAGTTTTCCATCAAAATCGAAATTGATACGAATCCCCCGCAGGGGGCCGGATTAACAACCGATATTGTGAATAAATATTTCCCGCTCTCATTCTTGGCGTACGACCTGCCGTCGCTTTTTGCCGGAAAAACGCACGCCCTGTTGAGCCGAAAATATACCAAAGGCCGGGATTTCTTTGACCTGGGTTGGTACTTGTCGCGCTGGAAAGATCTGGCGCCGAATATGACGTTATTGACCAACGCGCTGAAGCAGACCGGCTGGGATAAACCGCTGCCGAATGCCGGGGACTGGCGCAAGGTCTTGGCCAAGGCCGTGGGGCAGGCCGACTGGAATACGGTCCGGCAGGATGTGGGGAATTTTCTCGAGAACCCCAAGGACTTAGAGATTTTCACGCAGGAGAACGTCCTGCGGTTGCTGGAGCAATAAAGGGAACAGTGCCTTTGTCATCCCCGCGGCTTTTTGTCATTCCCGCGTAGGCGGGAATCCCGGGTTTTCTGGAATTTTTAACA
>CAZBSU010000262.1:0-2516 GCA_964494745.1 uncultured Planctomycetales bacterium
AAACCGGTTCACAAGAGGAGAGCACGGCGGTCGAGCTGATCGAGAGCCGGGTGGCCGCGTTCAAGATCGAAGGCCGGATGCGGGCCCCCGAATACGTCGGGACCGTGACGCGCGTTTACCGCCGGGCCATCGATTTGTGTTTGGCGGGCGGGCTGACCCCGTCGGCCCAACGCCGTCTGAAAAAAGATTTGGACGGCGTTTATCATCGCGGGTTTTCGAGCGGTTTTTATTTCCCGCCGGCGGGAAAGACCGGCAGCCTCGGGCCGCAGCATGCCCGGCATAAACTCTTTGTCGGCGAGATCACGCGTTTTTTCAAGAAGATTCAGGTCGCGGAGATCCGTATCCGGGACCATGAATTTATCAAAGGCGATACGCTTCTGGTGAACGGGCGCAGCGCCCCTGTCCGGCAGATGAAGGTGCGCGAGCTGCAGCGGCATAAACAGCCGGTCGAGCGGGCCGTCCGAGGCCAGCATGTCGGCGTCAGGGTGGATTTTCCCGTTAAGGCCGGAGAGCAGGTTTTTGTTTTGGCCCAGCGGCGTAAAAGGCGGGGAGCCGGCGCATGAAGGCGGCATGGATGAAAAGATGGCGGCAGATGTCTTTCGGCCAACAAATCGCCGCGGCCTTGGTGTTTATCGCCGTTGCCGGTGTCCTTTTATACGGGCGCAGCCTGTCCGCGCCTTTTCATTGGGACGATTTTGCGATGATCAAAGATAACTGGACGATCCGAGATCTTTCCGCGCCGCAACACATATGGAATTCCCTCGATTATCCCAAACTGTGTTTTCTGACGTTTTTGACCTTTGCGGTTAATTATCATTTCCATGGCTATGAGCCTTTCGGTTATCATCTGGTGAATGTGCTTCTGCACATTGGCACGGCCGGCTTGTTTTTTTTGCTTTGTCTGCTTTTGGCCCGGACGCCGGTGATGACTCGGTCGGAAACCCCGCGCCCCCCGGGCCTCTGGGCTCTGTTGACGGCCTTGATATTCTTGGTCCATCCGCTGCAGACCCAGGCCGTGACATATGTGTGGCCGCGGACCGAGATCCTATCCGGATTTATGGGGATGCTTTCCCTGATCTTTTATCTGCGGGGACGTTTGCAAAAAAGCCCGCTTGCCTTTGTGGGGGCCGGGACCTTTTTCATCGCTGGGGTCTTTGCACGGGGCAATATGTTGATGCTGCCTCTGCTTGTTATTTTGATCGAAGTGAGTTTTTTTGATCCCAGCCTGAAGCAGGCCCTCCGATTATGTCGTCGTCATAAATTTTACCTTATGGCAGGGCTCGTCTCGAGTGTCACGGCCGGGATATTTCTTTTCCGCCGAGTTGCCGCCTTGAATTTAACTTGGCTGGTCAGCGAACCCCTGTATTCCCGCTGGCAGTATATGCTGACCCAGTCTCGGGTGGTGCTGACATATATTCGGCTTTCGTTTGTGCCGTATCCCCAGAACCTTTATTATGATTTTCGTTTATCCGATTCTTTTTTTGAGGTGAAGACATTTTTCTCTTTTTTGCTGCTGGCCGGGCTGGTGGTGTTGATTTTACGTTTGTTCAAACAAAAACGGCTTTTGGCCTTCGGCATGGCCTGGTTCCTGATTGCCCTTATTCCGGTTTCGACGATTTTGGTTTTAAACGTCGTCATTTCCGAAAGCCGGGTCTATTTCCCTCTGGCCGGTTTCGCTGTCTTTTTGACGGCCGGGATTTTTTATTTGATCCGGGATCGCCGTCGACGGAACGGCCTGCTGATCGCGATCCTGATCAGCTTGAGTGTTTTGACCGTCCTGCGTAATGAACTGTGGCGTTCCCCGGTCACTTTATGGGAAGATACCGTGGGCAAATCTCCCCAGCATCCGTTGCCCCGCACGGTGTTGGGCATGTTATACGCTCAACGGGGCAGGTTGAAGGAGGCGGCCGCCTTGCTGGAACACAGCATGCGTTGGAGCCCGGAGTTTATCCCCGCGTATAATAACCTGGGTATCATTTACATGCAACTGGGCCGGTACGATAAGGCGGAAGAGATTTTCAGGCGTATTATCCAATATGACCCTCATTATCGGTACGCGTATCTTAATTTGGCTAAACTTGAACTGTCACGTTATGAATATTGGAAAGCCCGGGTTTTGGTGCAGGAGGTCTTGCGTTTATGCGGGCCCAATGATGATGCCTTTCTTATTTTGGCGGACAGCGCGCTGTTGCGCCGGCATGACGGAGCAGAGAATTTAGACCGTATGGCCTTCAGTAAACTCAAAGAGCTCCTTCGCCTGAATCCGCGCAGCCGCCCGGGCTATCTCCGGCTGACATGGCTGCATTTCAAGCGCAAAGAATACGAGCAGGCCTTGCAGGCCGTCCGGCAATGGATCCATTTTTTCCCGAAAGATGCTGAGGCCTATCTCCTCCAGGGACAGATATTGGTGGAGTTGGGGCATTCTGAACATGCCATCCAGTCCTTTGAACAGGCTATTGCGGTTGACCCCGCCGATCCTGCGGCCTACGGCGAGCTGGGGAAGCTTTATTTTTCGT
>CAZBSU010000263.1:0-2478 GCA_964494745.1 uncultured Planctomycetales bacterium
CGACAAAGACGCTTACCACCAGCAGAAAGATCACCACCCCCCATTCGGTGCGGTGCAAGACGGAAAAGAGCCAGCCGATCAAGATCACCCAGAACAGGAACGTGAACACATTATTTCCCAGACAAAGTTGCGGCGATAACCACAACAGAACCATAAGGACCAGGGCCGCCGCGACCTCGAACCAGCGGATCGGCTGATCCGGTTTTCCGCGCACCGCCAGGGCAATGATCAAATAGGCCAAGAAATATTCCAAAAAAGTCGTCGAAACGACCGGAATGATCCAGGTCACAAGCATCCCGCCCAAGAAACCGCCCAATCCGATCATAAAATAATACATGCCGAGCTGGCGATCGTCTTCAGGCCGGATCTGATAAAGTTTAAACTGCGAGAACATGCATACCATGAACGTCAGCCCCAGCATCACCGCGATCTCGATCACCTCAGGCAGGACCTCCGCATTCAGGAGAAAATAAAACAGGATACTGTATCCGATGATCAGGTGAAAGCGGCGCTGGATCCAGGCCGGGCACCAAGGCCGCTGTTTGAAATTCAGGACGAACGACAATAAGTAGATCGCCATCGGGATCACCCACAACAGCGGGATCGGGGCGATCTCGGCCGTTACCATATTGGTCACGGCCATGAACATCATCACCCCTCCGGCGCTGAACATGAGCCACCGGAAGCTCCGGCCGACCGGAACATCCGCGGCCTGGCGGGTGTCCGCGCGCCCCGTATCCCTGACCCGGATCCATTTCAGCGCCGCCAGATGCAGGGCGATCAGCACGGCATAAAGCGCCCGCCAGAGGTTCTGCTGAAGCGACAGATCAAAAAACAATTCGAAATAAAAAGGATAAGTGAGCAGGGCCGCGAACGATCCCAGATTCGACACGCTGAACAGGGCGTAAGGGTTGCGGCGCTGGGGAAGATCGGAATGGACCAGCCACACCTGCCAGACGATGCTCATCGTTGACAAAAGGAAAAAAACCAGCCCGACCGCGGCGGTGAGGTGGATAAAGATATCAAAAACCAACGGGAGGCCGAACGAACCATAATTCAGAGGCAACGGTCGCCCCGGGAAAAACAGCAGCGGCAGCAGCAAAAGCAGGACATGCCCGAACCGGTAGGCGGACAGCCTGACCTTGCGCAGGATATAATAGGCATAACCGTATCCGGCCAGCAGGGCGGCCTGAAAAAAGACCAGGCATCCGCCCCAGACCAGGTAGCTGCCTCCGAAGTTCGGCAGGAAGACCTTGCCGACAATCAGCTCGATCTGAAAAAGCAGAAAAGAAGAGATAAAAACGATAAGCTTGATCAGCCAGATACGCATATTCTTGCTCCAGACAGAGATTTTACTTCCTCAAGATACTCCCGGTCCGGACGATTGTCCAGAGATGTTCTTACTTTTCATACCGAGTGGACAGGATAATCCCAATCCGGTCAGTCAAAGACATTTTTTAATAGCCGTATCAAGCCACAAACCTCCACCTCTTCTTGCCCGGGCCGTCACTTACGTCTATTCCTCTGACGGCTTTCCCACCGCCTCAATTTTTGGCCTCATCTTTTCATGACGGGAACACCCGCAGTCCTTGCCTTTCATCTTCCTCATTATGGGATGCATGGCATCCCTGTCGATATCGATCTCGACCTCGGCTTTCAGCTTCAAATTTTTATCGTATTTCAATAATGTACGGCCGATCATCACGACCACTCCGCCGTCCCGCGTGGCCACCAGACTTTTACCCCCCCCCCCATCATCTTATTCATCGCACAGCCCGATCCCATCTCCTTCGAATTTGTGAACTTACGCCCGGGGTGCATCATCCCCTTCCCCGCCCCCCGTGCTGGCTAGCAAATATGGGAGATACTGTCAATACAAAGAATGCCCCCGCGAGAATAAAACTCAGCCTTGTTTTCATTTTCAGCTCCTTTCTTGACAATGATTGTGTTATCTCGGATCTTTTTTAATCATAACCAGCATCATTTTAAATGGGCTCACGGCCTTGACCGCGTGCGGCTGGTTGGCCGGCATGATGATCATCTGCCCGGCCTTGAGCTTATGCGGCTGCCCGCTGATGGTGATGCTGACCTCGCCTTCAATCACTTGAACCAGGGCATCAAATGGCACGATATGCGCGCTCAATCCCTGACTCTCGTCGAAAGCGAACAGCGTCACCTTGCCCGCCGGTTGATCGATAACCGTTTTGCTGACGACCGAATCCGGCTGATACTCCACTAATTCAACAATGTCGTGCACTGTTGCTTTCATCCCTTTGGAATGTTGCATATAGACCCTTCTTTCTCTTATTTATAAAATATTTTGCCATAAAGAACGACACTGTCAGCCTAAACCAAGGTCACCCTTGTTGCTCAAACATCCTCGCCTCTGCCTTCTTAAAAAGTCAGAGGCTACGGAACTCGCACCAAGGGTGACCTTGACTCAGGCTAAATTTTACTTCGATAACTATATCCTAAATA
>CAZBSU010000264.1:0-2470 GCA_964494745.1 uncultured Planctomycetales bacterium
AGGGTCTCGCTGAAGGCCTTGCCGGCGTCGATGATAATATAGTCATAAATCTCCGCCGCCTTGGGAAAAAACAATTTGATGTTCTCGGGAGTGATATGCCCGACCTGTTTCAATTGCATCACGGCCGGAAGGAAGTCAAGGCCGCAGGAATGCGACACCATATATTTTTTCAAATTCTGCGGCTCCCCGATCTTGTCGATCTGGGACAAGATGTTGACGAGCGAAAAACGCGGAACAATATTGAGCATCCGGGCCATATCCTGCCCGGCCTGAAAATCCATATCGATCAGCAGGACCCGCTGCCCGGCCAGGGCAAGCGAAGCAGCCATATTGACGCTAATGAACGTTTTACCGACGCCGCCTTTATTGCTGAAAACCGTTATGGTCTTTACGCTCATGCTGTTATCCCTGCCTGTGAATAAAAGAAGGAAGGTGAGGTACGAAGCAATCCATTACCTCCAAATGATATCCTCAATAACATCTTCCTGCGAGTAGATGATGGGGAGTGTAAGCCGGATCTCTTCTAAGTCCACATTGCCCGGAAACGGATTATACGGCGACGTCAGCTGCGCGGTATTGACGGCATCGGTATCCAGGATCGAATACCCTGAAGATTCTTCCACCGCAACATCCACGAGGCTTCCATCGCTGAGGATATCCAAAGACAGCGTGACAACCCCCTCCCACCCTCGGTCGCGGGCCTGCGGCGGGAATGTGATCGCCCGGGAGATCCTTTTCTGGACATCTTGAGCATAGGCCGTAATCGTGTTGGAGAGCCGTCCTCCCGGATGGAGATCGTCTCCGTAGGAGGGACGGACATTCTGCTGGAGACGGCCCGGCATATCCCGCGGGCCTCCGCGTGGTTGACGTTCCATCATGGCCAGCAGTTCTTCATCCGTCATGTACTCCTCGCCGGCCCCATAAATATCGCGACCCATTTCTTCGGCCTCGTCGATCAATAAATACTGCGCGTTCTTGTTGACGGCCTGCCGTCCGGTCTCAACCTCCTGCGCCTTTATTTTGTCGTCAAGGATCTTTGTCGTCAGCGAAATGACCACCTCTTCTTCCCTGTTCGGCGACCAGCTCTTTGAGCGAAACAAGGCCCCCAGGATGGGGATATCGCTCAAAAAAGGCACCCTGGTCACCTGCTCGCCCTTGTTGCTCTTGATCAACCCGGCCAAGATAATCGTTTGGCCATCATCCAAAAGAAGACGCGTATTCGCGGAACGGGTCGTGAACGCGGTTGTGTCCCCAACCGCATTCGAGGCATCAACGTCGCGGATAGAAACATTCATATCCAGATTAATTTTATCCGCGAGGAGTTCCGGGGTAACCGTAAGATCAACGCCGTAAGACTTGTAGTCGATGTCTTCCGTGACATTACCCTCGCTGACCGTGGTGGTGCGGATCGGGATTTCGCCGCCGACCAAAAAGGTTGCGGCCTCCCCGGACGTCACGATAATGCTCGGCTTGGAAAGGACCCGCGCCTTGCCTTCGGCCAGAAGCATGTTGACCGTGGCCTGGATCGCTTCTGTCCGCTCAAAATCCCCGATCTTGAAAATATTATCGTTGAAGTCCGGCAGGGTCTCCTGAAAGGGGAAATCCAGGGTCTCCGAGCCGGTGCTCCAAAGGACGCCCATGGATTTGGCCAGGGTCGTCGTCAATTCGGTAATCTGGACATCGACCTGGATCAATTGCCCGGTCTCCGTAGTCAAATCGATAACATCCATCACAAACGGATCCAGAATTTTGGCATAGGATTCAGCTCTATCCCTGGGAACCTTCCCGGTTATGACGACCTTGTTCTCTTCGACATTTTTGCGCAATTTCAAATTTTTGATCTCGGCGGCCAACAACAGATTGTTTATCCGGTCAGCCACCTGATCCAGATCCTGCATAATGACCTTGACCATGATCTTCTTTTTGCCGTATTCATCCCACATAAAAAGGGGCGTCTCCCCTTCTCTTTGCCCGACGAGCAGGACCTGATCGCCTGTGACCTGGGCCAATTCAATGATCCCCGGCTGAGTCACGGCCAGCCGCGTCAGGGAGTAGACCTTCAAGGTCACCACGTCCCCTTTGTACATCACAATGCTTTGAGTGGTCTGAGAATCAACGACATCCTGCAAGGCCCGGGCCGGGTCAACGGCCAAGACGCCAAGGCTCCATACCGAGACGGCCACAAACAATAGCCCTCGCCTCAAAATTGCATTTTTATGAATCTTCATAAGACTGCCTTGTTAACGGTTTGAAAAAGCCGCGACTATAACTGCTGTCCGCCCTGAAATATTTCGATATATTCCCTGACCTCCTGCCGAGCCGGGGCCTCTATCTCAAGGTCGGCCTCCTGGCCGGGCAACATAAGATCCGTTCCCTGCTTTTCATAAACATACGCCGCCAATTGTTCCCAGGTGGCCACCTGAACGATCTCGGTGTCCGTTTCCGCCGGCGCGCACAAGATCAGCTGCAT
>CAZBSU010000265.1:0-2463 GCA_964494745.1 uncultured Planctomycetales bacterium
AGACCGGCTCCGCCGGGGTGGTCACGATCAATATGCCGCGGCTGGGCTATTTGGCCAACAGCGAGGCCGATTTCATGAAGCGCCTGGAACATCTGATGACCCTGGCCAAAGAAAGCCTGGAGATCAAGCGCAAGGTGCTGGAGGAGTTTACCGATATCGGCCTGTATCCGTATTCGAAATTTTACCTGCGCAACATCAAGAAACGCCTTAATCAATATTGGATCAATCATTTTTCGACGATCGGCTTGGTCGGCATGAACGAGGCCTGCCTGAATCTCTTAGGCGAACCGATCACGTCTGAAAAAGGACGTGCCTTTGCCGAACGGGTTCTGGATTTCATGCGTGAGAAAATGGTCCAGTTTCAGACAGAGACCGGCAGCAATTATAATCTGGAGGCCACGCCGGCCGAGGGGGTCTCCTACCGCATGGCCCGTCAGGATAAGGAGATGTATCCGGACATTATCTGCGCGAATGAGGAGCAGTTCCGCCAGGGCAAGGATCCGTTTTACACCAATTCCACGCATGTCCCGGTTCATTTCAGCGATGACGTTTTTGAGGTCCTCGACCATCAGGATGATCTGCAGGTCAAATACACCGGCGGGACGGGGCTGCATATCTTCGTCGGGGAGAGGATCTCCAATGTCGAGGCCCTGAAGCAGTTCGTCAAGACCGTCTGCCATCAGTACCGCATGCCCTATTTTACGATCAGCCCGACCTTCAGTGTCTGCCCGAGCTGCGGTTATCTCGCCGGGGAACACACCTTCTGCCCGAAATGCAAGGATGAATGCGAGGTCTATTCCCGGGTGGTCGGGTATTTAAGGCCGGTCAACCAGTGGAATAACGGCAAACGTTCCGAATTTCATTCCAGGAAGACATATCATCTATGAGAATCGGCGGCTTACAAAAACTGTCCCTGATCGATTATCCGGGCCTGGTGGCGGCCGAGGTCTTTACGCAGGGGTGTAACTTCCGCTGCCCGTTTTGCCATAACCGTCATCTGGTCCTCCCGGAATATTACGAAAAGCCTTTATCCGTCGAAGATATCCTGCGTTTTTTGGCCGAACGCCGAGGTAAACTTCATGGGCTGGTGATATCCGGAGGGGAACCGACCCTGCAGGAAGGGTTGTTGCCGTTTATGGATGAGGTCAAGCGGCTTGGGTATGCCGTCAAGCTGGATACGAACGGGAGCCGGCCGCAGGTTCTTAAGCGGATCCTCGAAAAAGGGCTGGTGGATTTTATCGCTATGGATGTGAAAGGGCCTTGGCATCTGTATGATACCTTGGCCGGGGTTGCGGTCGACAAGCAGGCCGTTCAGGAAAGCATGGCCCTGATCATGGCCTCCGGCCGGGAGCATATCTTCCGCACCACGGTCGTCAAGCCCTACCTGCGGCGGGATGATCTGCGCCAGACCGCTGATATGGCCCGGTCCGGCCAGCGTTATCTGCTGCAGGAATTCGTGCCGGTGGAGACCGTGCTGGATCAGACCCTGATGGACCGCGGGCATTATACTAGCCAAGAATTCCGGCAATTGCAGAAAGAATTCCAGCGCGAAGCTGTCATGGTATGAGATGACCCCTTGTTCGTGCCTTATCTCGGCGGCTGTCCTTCGGGACAGCCGTTTTTTTATAAACGGCCTGTCCGGACAGAAGGGTAAAAAATGATCTGCCGCCCTGCTTGGCATTTGTTAAGCCGTCAGGGTGGAGTTGTTTATTGTCTTAATGAAGAAGATGAAATTTAAAGCGAGGACGGCAAGATTAAATACGGTCTTTGTCTTTTTCCTCTTCCTTGGGTTTGTCGGAATTGGCTTCTTGGAGGATAATATGCCCGCGTTCGGAAAGGGTGTGGGCCAGATCGAGGAATTTTTTGGTGTCCAGGGGTTTGGCCATGAATTCGTCCGCGCCCATGGAAAGGAAGGTATCGGCCATGGCCTTGCGGCTGGAGATGATAATGACCGGAATTTTCTCGGTCTCCGTATTCTGCCGCAGGTTTTTGTAAAGATTAAAGCCGTCCATCTCCGGCATCATGACGTCGCAGACGACCAGGCAGGGGCGGCATTCCGGGGTCATTTTATACCAGGCCTCTTTGCCGTGGCCAGCTTCAATAACCTCGTATCCGTGACTCTTTAAGAGGTTCCGGACCAGGGCGGCTGAGGTCGGATCGTCTTCCACCAGCAGCACGGTCTTCCCGGCGCCGATATCAGATTTCGTCTCCGTTTGTGGTTCTTCCCCGGGGACGCTGGCGGGAGCGGGATCTTTTGGCTGATTTTGTTGGGGTTCGTCGGGCATCAAGTATTCCTGGTAGAAAAATCAGATTTTATTTTAGGGGGGATAAAGTATTTGTCAACATAAATTATTTTGAATAATAAAATTCCCCGGCAGGGTCATGCCGTCTGCATGCCGGGCTGGTTCAGGGGCGGGATTTTGGCGGCGAGATATCATGAGGGCAGGCCCCAAGGTTTTGGTT
>CAZBSU010000266.1:0-2454 GCA_964494745.1 uncultured Planctomycetales bacterium
TTCCTATACAAATCTAACTCATGCTGTTAAAACAAAAACTACGGCAGCCCCACCCGCACGCGGTAGACGACATTGACCTCTTCGTCTTTGGCCACCGGCACGTCGAACCGCAACGTGAAGGCGTCTTCCTTGGTGTAAGGATGGCTGTTGTCGATCACCTGCCAGTTGCCGCTGACCGGCTCGATCACGCTGACCACGACATCCTGCTCTTTGTGGTTCTTCAGGGTGATCTCCCACTCGCTTTCATAAAGACGGGTCGAAAGCTGACGGAAATCGGTCTGTTTGCGCTCGGCCGTGATATCAAAGGCCTCGCCAACCTTGAGCGTCACCTCTTCGTCTTTGGGCGTGTGCTCGATCGTGTCCCCGCCGATCAGCTGCAATTTCTTATCCTCATCCTTTTTGTAGAGCCGGACCATGCCCTTAGGGAGCGGCATGCCCATATTATTCTCTTCCGTATTCTGAAACTTGATGTGAACATCGACCGGCTCTTTAGGATTCTCCTCGCGGTACTGGCGGGTGTAATAATACTGTTGGCCGTAGACCCGGTATTCTTTTGCAACCGCGATATCGTTGACCTCAAGCAGGCTGATCTGTTTGATCTGGTTATTTTTGAGCGTGGTCGGCCGCTGAAGGTCGTAAATGTGGTATTCAAAAAAACCTTTTTCCTCAAATTGTGCGCCGCGGCCTTTGCCAATCGCCATTTCCTTGGTTGCCGCAAACACCATTTGCGGCCGGACCCGGGGCATATTGACCTCGCCGGCCACGAGCTTCAAGGTCGCGTTATTGTAAAACGTGCCGCTTTGATTGTTCATGGTCACCCATCCGGCCAGATTGCCCTGGGTGTCGTCCCTATTTAACACCAGGATGTAATCCGCCTTCCAGCTCAGATTCCCGGTCAGGTAGGAGATCTCGATCTGTGCCTCGCCGCGGGCGGCGTAATCATAAAGCCACATCAGTGTCGGCTTAGAGATCAGGTTCTCCGGTATTTCGGGCAGGACCCGGATGCCGTCATATCCCAGGTAGATCTCGTCGTCGATCTGATACACCGGTTGATTGCTGTTGTTGCTCAAGAGGACCGCGTCGACCATGCGCGTGCGGTCCTGAAAGGCATTGTAATCCTCGATCTTGAGCTTCTTGCCGACGTATTTATTCAAAAGCTTGTTGTAATCCATGAGGTCATACTCGTAATTCTGTTCCAGGACCGAGAAATCGGCAGGATGGTTCAGGCATTCGACATAAACCGTTTCGGGCTGGATGCTCGCGGCCACGTCCATGAACCGCAGTTCGCCCTGCCCCTGGGGTAATGCGATCTGCCGCTGATCTTTGACCAGGGCGATATTGCTGTTGTAAACCGTAACCTCCACCGCCTGCTGGTCGTCCACCGTGCTCTGGGTCACGGTTTGCGCCCCGGCCGCGACCGGGATGAGCAGAAGACCGAGCAGGATGGCTAAAAATTTTCTGGGATGCATGTGAACCTCCTTGGCATAGAGTTAAGATTTATGGTCATCTAGGGACTAAGATAAACCGAGATTCTAAGTCATTAATTTAAATTGCAGCCGCGTCAGATAACGGACTCCCGGCTCAAACAACCCCGCTCCGCGGGGCAACTCGCCAGGAATCCGTTATCTGACACGGCTATGATATCAGCAATAATTCTTATTCCGCAAACTTCATTCCCGGATTCAAGGCCATCGCCTTTTCCACCAGGCCGATGAATTCGTGGCGGTAACCCCACTGATCCGCGCCTTTGGCGTGACGGGCCTGTTCCAGCACATGACGGAAAGCGGCATTTCCTTTATAACGGGAATCGCGCAGGAGCAGACCAAACTCCGCCACGGCCGAGACCCAGCGCAAATTCCTCGACGGCTGATCCGCGTTGATCTCCTCGGCCACAAGGACACGGCTGATCAGCTGGCTGAAATTCTCATCCGGCTGTTTGTAACGCAGTTTGATCGTCAGCAGATCACTGCTGGGATTGACCTGAACATCCTGATACTTCAGATCGTCAACGTCCCCGTATTCTTCTTCGCTCCCGGCCGGCACGATCTCATAAAGCGCGGTCACCGTGTGGCCGGCGCCGAGCTCACCCGCGTCCTTGGTGTCGTCGTTGAAGTCCTCTTTGGCCAGGATGCGGTTTTCATATCCGATCAGGCGGTAGGCCTTGATCTGGCCCGGATTGAACTCGATCTGGACCTTGACGTCCTTGGCGATCGTGAACAGGGTCGAACCCAACTCATGGCCAAGGACCTTCTTGGCCTCCTGGAGTGTGTCGAGGTAATAATAATTCCCGTTGCCTTTGTCCGCGATCTTCTCCATCTTGGCATCCTTGTAATTGCCGGTCCCGAAACCGAGGACCGTCAGGAAGATGCCTTCCTGGCGTTTGGCCTCGATCAGGCGCACCATCTCGGCATCGCTGCTGACGCCCACGTTGAAATCCCCGTCCGTGGCCAGGAT
>CAZBSU010000267.1:0-2414 GCA_964494745.1 uncultured Planctomycetales bacterium
CAGAGGCCAGGGTATTTCAGCTGTGAGACGCAGGGCTGAGAAACCCTGTGTTTTGGCCTGTCGTATTCCGTTTCGGATCAATTTGATCATCTTAGCCGAATCGTAATGACTGCGTTCGGCAAACAGATCATTGATAGGGATGAACTGAAGCTGTTTTGACGGGATGCTTTTTTTCGCCTGACGGGTGTCAGTTTTAAGATAATGGAGGATGGTATCTGGTGAGCGCTTGTCATAGAGATACATGATTTTGTCATGATTATCAAGGCCGCGTTTTAAAAAAGGGATGATCGTGTGGCGGTATTCCCGGTCATTGCTGTAAAGAGCGCAGGCATGTTGTCCGATCTTGATATCGGCCAGGGATTGAATGGTCTCGGATGGGGTAATATCTGGAATCTTTTTGGAGGCAGGAGATGAGGTGCGTTTCATGATCTTTTTATTATAATCCTTTGCCCTCATTTGACAAGTCTTAACATGGGGTGATGGCCCATGAGCCGGGCCGCATAAGAAAAGTTCCTCATTTTTATATAATTAAATTATTTTATAATGTATAGAAAATTAAACAGTTTTACTTTTTTCAACAAATGTATGTTGTAGGTTGTCAGTATTGTGTTCTGGCAATATTTATTATTTCATTGTATCGCAATTAGTTATGTGTCATTTTAAGCATTAGTTCAAATATTGGCATGCTTCTTGCTGTCTTTTCTTACGGTTGTACGGTTGCTCATATATTTTTAACAAAATAAATACTTAAGGGTTTAAAACCAAAGGGGGAAACATGAAAAAGGTCATCTCAATCGCAGTGGCTTTAGGCGCCATCCTGATTTTTGCCGCTGTCCCGGCCCAGGCTGCTTCGTACGCCGTTGATACGGTTTACGATAATGTTAACGGCAGCTGGGACGACGCCATTCCGACGTTTGTCATTGGCCAGGATTATGACATTACGATCGAGGGTTCCGGGAGTTTTTTCGCCAGTCCCTGGGCTGAACTGGGACTTAGTATCGACGGCGACGATAATGGCAGTTATGAGACCGAGGTCATGAGCGGGACCGATTTCAGTCTGCTGCATAACTATTCATACACCGAAAATATTTTGGTCCCCAATGATGCCCCGGTCGGCTTGATCAGCGCCCAGGCATGGATCGACGGGGACGGTCTCTTATGCATGCCGCCCTGCCTGAGCAACAAAGAATATCAAATGAATGTTGTTCCGGAACCGGCCAGTTTGTCATTGGTTTTCGGCGGTTTGTTGGGTATGATCGGATTTTTCCGGCGTAAAGTCTAGGCATACGGTTTTTTTTGGTGTATGCTGATGGCATGAAAGTTTTCTCAGCCTTCAAGACGGGAGCCGGACAGGCTAAATGCCTTGTCCTGCTCTCGTTTTTTTTATTCCTTGTCTGTTGTGTTGCGTTGCCCCTGCCCTATTTTGTCTTTGTCGTCTTTGTTCCCCTCCTATTAGCCCTAAAACAAGCCTCAAACGCCCGAGAAAATTATTTCAGGGCCTTCTTATTCGGTTGTGCCTTCCACACACTGGCCTTATTTTGGATCACCAATGTCTCATGGTTCTTGTTCGGTCTGGCCGTCATTTTACAGGCCTCTTTGACCGGCTTTTTCGGCCTCGGAGTTTATTTCATCAGCCGCAAGCATAAAGGGATTTGTTATTGTATGCTTGCGGCGGCTTTTTGGGTGATCCTGGAATACATTCGTTCCCTTGGATTTTGGGGCATGCCGGCCGGTTTGATCGGTTACGAGCTCGCCGGCTGCCTGCCATTGGCCCAGACAGCGGCCGTGACCGGTATTTACGGGCTGTCATTTATGGTGATTTGGGTCAATGCCCTTCTGGCCGAGAGTCTATGGCCGGGGATGCCCTCCCGAACACGTGTTAATCTGAGGATCATGGCTGGATTGATCGTCCTGTTGCCTTACCTAATTGGGCTGGGGATTCTGGACAGGCCGGTTAAACGGGGATCCTTTAGCGTCGCGGTTATTCAGCCGAACATCCCCAATCAGGATAAAGCCGATCCCCAACAATGGAATCGAAATCTGGAAATTTATAAGACCATGACCCAGGCGACCTTAGCGGCCCGGGATGCCGAACTCGTGGTTTGGCCCGAGACTGCCGTGCCGTTTTTTTTATTCCATCATCAGCGGGAGGATATCCTGAAACAGGTCCGCCGGTTTATCCGCTCGATGGGAAGGCCCCTTCTTTTAGGCGCACAGGATTTCCGTAAGGATACGGCCGGCCGGCATGCCTTTAATATCGCGGCGCTTTTGACTGGGAAGGATGCTGAAGCGACCAGGTATGCCAAGATGAAGCTTGTCCCTGTCTTGGAATACATGCCGGTACGGAGTTTGATCCCCTTGGTGCGTCAAATGGGGGGGATCGGGGTTTATGAACCCGGGCGGGAATACACGGT
>CAZBSU010000268.1:0-2407 GCA_964494745.1 uncultured Planctomycetales bacterium
TGTCATCAATGATTTAACCGTGAGGGTCTTATGGAACTGCAGACCGTGGCTATTCAAAAAACCGATGAGATCAATGTCATTATCGGCCAGGCCCATTTTATCAAGACCGTGGAAGACCTCTATGAGATCATTGTGTCTTCGGTCCCGGGCCTGAAATTCGGGTTGGCCTTCAATGAGGCCTCGGGGGCCTGCAAGGTGCGCCTCGAGGGCAATGATGCCGAATTAAAACAATTGGCCGGCGATAATGCCTTAAGAGTGGCCGCCGGGCATGTTTTCATCTTGATGCTCCGGGAGGGATTCCCGATCAATATTCTCAACCAGATCAAGGGCCTGGCCGAAGTGTGTTCCATCTTTGCCGCCACCGCCAATCCCCTGGAGGTTGTGGTCGCGGATAACGGGCATGGGCGCGGAATCCTGGGTGTGATCGACGGAGCCAAGCCCCGAGGGATCGAGGATGAAGCGGATGTTAATTGGCGGAAGGAATTTTTGCGTAAGATCGGATACAAAAGATAAGTCGGATGAAAGCGGCTTGCCGCGGAACCTCAAACTTTAATCATTTTTTGTGATGGATTTTAATCATCAATTCAAGCTTTTTAAGCGCGCCTCGGCCAGGTATGCCCTGAATTTGGCGTTGTGGTTGATTCAATGTTTGCCCTATAGGGTTATCCGGGGCGTGATGTATTTTTTTCTTCTTTTGTGGTATACCTTTGCTTTAAAACTGAAACGGATTGCGCACGAGAGCTTAGTGACCGCCTTCGGATCCGAGCTGTCTTCCGCCCAACGCCGCAAGGTGGTGCGTCAATGTTTCGAAAAGGTTGGCCGATCGATGACGGACCTTATTTATTATGCGCATTATCCCGAAGGCGTTACGCAGCGATTTCATATCGAGGGGCGTTCGCATTTGGACCGGGCCTTGGAAAAGGGGCGAGGGGCTATCATGGTGACCGCTCATTTCGGTAATTTTTGCCTGATGATGTTGGAGCTGGCCCAGCGGGGATATAAGGTCAATTGCATCATCCGTCGTGCTCATGACACGGACGTCGCGGCAACGATATTTGAATCCATGAATCGCGTGCGCGTCCGGCCTATTTATAGTTCCCCCCCGAGAAAAAGCGTCCAGGAATCCTTGCAGGCCTTGCGTAATAATGAGATCTTGTTTGTCCTTTTGGATCAGCATTTCGGCAGCGGCAACGGTGTTTTTGTCGATTTTTTCGGCCGCAAGGCCGCGACGGCGACGGGCCCGGCTGTCCTGGCCCGCCGCACCCAAGCGCCGATTCTGCCTGTCTTCACGATCAGGAACGGCGAGGATTACCGCATGGTGATCGAGCCTTCTTTGGATTTGGAACCCGGAGATGACCAGGCAGCGGTGACGGCCGATGTGGCCAAGATTACGCGCATCATCGAAGGGTATATCCGTCAGTATCCCACCGAATGGGGGTGGATGCATAGGCGGTGGAAAAAATAGGATTCGCCGAAGACATCTCGGCGCTGTGGTATCTCCATGATAAGAATGACAGGTCACGGAGCAGCCTTCATGGCGAGTTCCGGAGCGAAACGAGGATGTCTGAGCCATGAAAGCTGCTCCGTGACTCGGTAGACCTTATCCTGTGAATGCACATCCGCGCTGAGATATCTTCGACTCTCTGAGAAAGAGAGGGGCGGAGACTTGTATTTGTTTTTAACGGGAGGATCTATGCCTGCTTCTAAAAACAAAAAGCGGTCCAATAATTATGTCCTGGTAGTTCTTGGCGTGGGGATGCTGGTGGCCGGGATCGTCATGGTCCTGACGTGGTGGCCTGATGTCATCCGCTTGTTCAGGGGTTTTATCGGAATGGCCATGGCCGTCGCCGGACTTGTTGTTTTGTATTTAATAAAAGAATGACAATCAGGGACAGGGATAAAGGGGGCCTTGGGACGGCCTGCCAAACGGTCTTTTTTGCTAACAGCATTTGAGGCCCGCCGGATGTGGGTTATCATGATCTACTTTCAATTTTTTTTCAGTGCTGTGGTGATCGTCTTCGCCGGGGTTCATTTGACACATTATACGGACATCCTGAGCGATCGGTTTAAGATTGGCAAGATATGGGTCGGCATGATTCTGCTGGGGCTGGTCACTTCTTTGCCTGAGGCCGTTGCCAGCCTGACGGCGGTGATCAGCCTGGCCGCCAATGATCTGGCTGTCGGGAATATGTTCGGCAGCAATAATATCAATATCCTGATTATTGTGCTTTTGGATATTCTTTGCCGCAGGGGATCGGTAACGGATCAGATCCATGCGACCCCATCCCGGATTCTCCCGATGGTCTTTGCCGCGGGAATGACGGCTGTTTTTATCATTGAAATCATATTCGGTCGGACCTGGAATCTGCCGGAGATCTTTTTTTTGAGCCCGGCCAGCCTAGCGGTG
>CAZBSU010000269.1:0-2407 GCA_964494745.1 uncultured Planctomycetales bacterium
GACCACCGTGGCACCCCCGATCCGGCCGGCAGATGAATCCCTGTCCCGTTGTTACCAAATTCATGTCTTTATCTCATATCAGAAATTTTTCGATCATTGCCCATATCGACCACGGCAAGTCCACGCTGGCCGACCGGCTGCTTTTGCATACCGGCGCCATCGATGAACGCAAATTCCGCCATCAGTTGCTCGACGACATGGATCTGGAACGCGAACGCGGGATCACGATCAAGGCCTCGGCGGTCCGTTTGATCTACCGGGCCCAAGACGGCCAGGAGTATATCTTTAACCTGATTGACACGCCGGGGCATGTGGATTTTTCTTATGAGGTCGAAAAATCCTTGCGGGCCTGTGAAGGCGCGATCCTGCTGGTGGATGTCTCCCAGGGGGTGGAATCCCAGACCGTGGCCAATCATTATCTCGCCATCGACAACAATCTGGAGATCCTCCCGGCGATCAACAAGATCGATATCGCCCATATCGACATCGGCCGGGTCAAAAAGGAACTGCAGGATATGCTCGGTTTTAAATCCGACGACATCCAGTTGGTCTCGGCCAAGGAAGGGACCGGCATCGAGGCGCTTTTCGAGAAGATCGTGAGTTTTATCCCGGCGCCGGAAGGCGATGAGCGCGCCAGCCTGCAGGCCCTGATCTTTGACATGGAATATGATATTTACAAGGGCATCATTATTTACGTCCGTGTCGTTAACGGCCGGCTGAAACCCGGTATGCGTGTCCGCATGATGCACGCCGGCAGGGAATATGACGTCAGCGAGGTCGGGGTCTTCCAACCCGAGGCCCGCCCGGTCAAGGGATTGCATTGCGGCGAGGTCGGGTATATGACCTGCAACATCCATGAACCGCGTGAGGTCCAGATCGGGGATACGGTCACCGGCATCAAGCACCCCGCAAAACAGCCGCTGGAAGGATACCGGCGGTTGAATTCCCTGGTCTTCTGCGGGGTCTACCCGGTTAACTCCAAGGATTTTCCCCAGTTGCGCGAGGCGATTGAAAAACTTCGTTTGAACGATCCGAGTTTTGAATATGAGAACGAATCCTCGCCGTCGTTCGGTTACGGGTTCCGGTGCGGGTTCAGGGGCTTGTTGCATATGGAGATCGTTCAGGAGCGCCTGCAACGCGAGTTTAACCTGAACCTCATCCTGACCACACCCAACGTGCGCTATTGTTTTACCCGCAAGAATGGCGAACGGCATGAGATCGAGAATCCAACCGAGATGCCGGACAGCTCCGACATCGCCGAGATTGAAGAGCCGTATCTGGAAGTCGCGATCATCACGCCGGTGAATATGATGGACAAGGTCATGGAGCTGGCCAAACGCAAACGCGGCAATTATCAGAAAAGCGAATACCTGTCCGATCGCATGCGTATCGTTTTTGATATCCCTCTCTCGGAGGTGATCGTTGATTTCAATGACATGATCAAGTCCGTGACCCAGGGATACGGGTCGATCGATTATAGATTTAAAGGCTATTTCCCGGCGCAGATATCCCGGCTGGACATCCTGATCAACGGCAAGGTCTGCGAGGCCTTTTGCTGCTTTGTGCACAAGGCGCGTGCCTACGAAAAGGGCCAGGCCCTGGTGAGCAAGCTCAAGGAGTTGATCCCGCAGCAGCTTTACGAGGTTCGGATTCAGGCATCTTGCGACGGGCGCGTTATCTCCAGCGCCAAGGTCCGGTCCCGCGGCAAGAATGTCACGGCCAAGTGCTATGGCGGCGACATCACGCGTAAACGAAAATTGTGGGAGAAGCAGAAGGCCGGGAAAAAGAAACTCAAGCAGATCGGCAACGTCGAGGTCCCCCAAGAGGCCTTTTTGGCGGTTTTGAAACTTTAAAAAGACAAGGATATCCTATCATGTCGGCAAAATCTACAGACTGGTGGATGGCCGTTATTCGCGATTGGGGCGAATCGATCGTGGTGGCCTTTATCTTGGCCATGTTTATCCGGGCCTTCTTTTTTCAGGCCTTTAAGATCCCGAGCGGTTCGATGAAGCCCACGTTGCAGATAGGCGACCGTTTGATCGTCAACAAACTGGTTTACGGACCTAAGATGCCCTTCACGGCCCAGAAGGAGGGTTATCGTTTACCCGGTTTTTCATCTCCGCAGCGGGGGGATGTGGTCGTTTTTGTCTACCCCGTCGATCCCAAACGCGATTTCATCAAACGTCTGATCGCCAAGGGGGGGGAGACGGTGGCCATTCGTGGCGGGGATATCTATATTGACGACCAGCGGATCGATCTTCCGGTTATCGACAATATTTACTATTACAACCGCGGGCCTTACGGCAAACCGGGGCAGACGATCACGGTTCCGGAAGGGCATTATTTCGTTCTCGGCGATAACAGCGCCTCAAGTCACGATAGCCGGTATTGGGGCTTTGTGCCCGAA
>CAZBSU010000270.1:0-2402 GCA_964494745.1 uncultured Planctomycetales bacterium
TAAAAAACGCACGTCGTTCTCAAAAAAAATGCGGATGTCATGAATGCCGTATTTGAGCATGGCCATCCTTTCGACCCCCATGCCGAAGGCCAGGCCGGTGTATTTATTCTTCGGGTATTTCACCGCGGCAAAAACATTCGGGTGAACCATCCCGCATCCCATAATCTCGATCCAGCCTTTGCGCCCGCACACCGAGCATCCCTTACCCTGGCATTTATGACAGGATATATCAACCTCAGCGGAAGGCTCGGTAAAGGGAAAAAAATGCGGCCGAAAACGGGTTCGGATATCCTCCCCGAACAGCCTTTTGCAAAAGGTGGACAACAGCCCCTTAAGATGGGAAAACTTGATGTCCCGGTCGACGAGCAGGCCCTCGATCTGATGAAACATGAACGAATGGCTGGCGTCGACCGCATCCGGGCGGTAGACCTTGCCCGGGATGACGACCGCGATCGGCGGCCGGTGTTCCTGCATGATCCGGATCTGTCCGGGCGACGTATGGCTGCGCAACAGCAGATGGCGTGTCTTGTTCGCCGGATCCGGCGCATCGACATAAAAGGTGTCAAAGGCGTCCCGTGAAGGGTGGTCCACCGGGATATTCAGGGCCGTAAAATTATTGAATTCTGTCTCGATCTCAGGGCTTTCACGAACGACAAAACCCATCGCCGCGAACAATCCGCAGACCTCTTCCATCGTCTGCGTGATCAAATGCCGCGTGCCCGCCGGCGTGGCCACGCCGGGCAAAGTCACATCGATCCGCCGTCCGCCCTTGTGAGCCCCGGCTTTCAGTTCGCGCCGCTTGGCCTCCACGCGGGCCGTGATCCCCTGCTTAAGATCATTGGCCCCTTTCCCGATCAAGGGTTTCTCTTCGGCCGGCGCCGTGGCCAAACTGGCAAAGATTTCCTGAATCTTGCCCTTGCGGCCCAGGTATTGAATCCGGCAGGTTTCGAGGGCCTTATCGTCTTGGGCCGCGTCGATCTCGGATTCGGCCTGACGGCGAATATCATCAAAATTCCATAACATCTGTCGCTCTCATTTTAAAAAATCCAACAATTTAAATATTATAACACCAATGCGGTTTAGTTCCAAAAAACCTTTCGGCGCTATTTTCTCCACGTCAACGGGGACAACAGGATCAAGATCGAATACAGCTCAAGCCGGCCGGCCAGCATCAAAAAAGACAGCAGCCACTTCCCCGGGGCCGAGATCCAGGCATAATTTTGGGTGGCGCCGATCATGCCGAGCCCGGGGCCGATATTGCTCAATGTCGCAATCGCGGCCGACAAACCAGTCACGATATCGCAATGTTCAAAAAAAATCAACAGGATCGCGCCGCTAAAAAACAAAACGATATACAAGACGAAATACGACAGGACCTGCATGATGATCCGGTTGTCCAGGGGGCGCGAGTCATAGCGGACCGGCAAGACCGCGTTGGGGAAAACCGCCTGGATAACCGACCGGACGGCGACCTTGACGGCAATAAAGGCCCGGGCGACTTTCATGCCGCCCCCTGTCGACCCTCCGCATCCGCCGACGAACATCACCGAAACCAGCAAGAACCCCAGCAACGGCGGCCAGGCGTCGAAATCGGTCGTGACATAACCCGTCGTGGTAAAAATGGAAATGACCTGAAAGGCGGCGGTCCTCACCAGCCCGGGAGCCGCCAGTCTGCCTCTCAGCATCAGGCTGAAGATCAGGATCAAGCCCGCGATCAAGAAAAAATAACTGCGGAATTCCTCGCTCTTAACATACGCGCGCAGATTGCCGCGCAAGGCCTGGAAATGCAACATAAAATTGGTCCCGGCCAAAAACATAAAAAAAATGACCGTCCATTGTATCCCCGGGCCGAACGCGCCGATGCTCGCGTTCCTGGTCGAAAAACCGCCGGTCGCCATGGTCCCAAAGGTGTGACAAAGCGCGTCGAACAAAGACATTCCGCCGATCATCAGCAGTCCCGTCTCCAGGGCCGAAAGCAAAAAATAGACCATCCACAAAATCTTGGCGGTCTCCTTGATCCGCGGCTGGATTCGCTCGGCGGTGATCCCGGGTGCCTCGGCCTTGTAAAGCTGAAAGGCGTTCTGTCCCAGGGCCGGCAGCAAGGCCAGATACAAAACAATGATCCCCATGCCTCCCAGCCAATGTGTCATGCTGCGCCAAAAAAGGATACCGCGCGAATGACACTCAATGTCCGTGAGGACCGTGGCTCCGGTTGTCGTGAACCCGCTGACGGTTTCAAAAAAGGCATCGGTGAACGTCGGCACGGACTGAGTAAGATAAAGCGGCAGGGCCCCGAACATCGACAAGACAATCCAGGATAAACCAACGATAGCCAGCCCGTCTTTGGCATTAAGTTTTTCCAGATCCTCTTTTTTGACCCGCAAAAGGACACGAGGCAAAAG
>CAZBSU010000271.1:0-2377 GCA_964494745.1 uncultured Planctomycetales bacterium
GGCCACGCCCTGGAAAGCGCCATCGCCGATATCACGCGCGGCAAGCTGAAGACGGCCCGCTGCGAAGTGCCACTGGCCGAGATGTTTAATTACGCCAATGCCCTGCGTTCGCTGACCCAGGGACGGGCGACATTTTCAATGGAGCCGGCTTTTTACGCCGAAGTCCCGTCTTATATTTTCGACAAGATCCGTGGCTCACGGGAACGTGCAACCGCGAAGAAATAACGGTGAAAGATAATCTTAACAAAGGGGGGATAAGTCATGGCTAAGGAGAAATTCGTAAGAAGTAAACCACACCTGAATATCGGTACCATCGGGCACGTTGATCACGGCAAGACCACGCTCAGCGCGGCGATTACCATTCAGTTGCATAAAAAGGGTTTCGCCAGCCAGGCACGCTCGTATGACTCGATCGACAATGCGCCCGAAGAAAAAGAGCGCGGCGTTACGATTAACATCGCTCACCTCGAATATGAAACCGAAAAAAGGCATTATGCCCACATCGACTGTCCGGGGCACGCTGATTATATCAAAAACATGATTACCGGTGCGGCCCAGATGGACGGGGCTATCCTGGTCGTTTCGGCGGCCGACGGTCCTATGCCTCAGACCAGGGAGCACATCCTTCTGGCGCGCCAGGTGAATGTTCCTCAATTGGTTGTCTTCATGAACAAATGCGATCAGGTCGAGGATCCGGAATTGCTGGATTTGGTCGAACTGGAAGTCCGTGAGCTCTTGAGCAAATACCAGTTTGACGGCGACAAGACCCCGATCATCAAGGGAAGCGCCCTGGATGCCCTGAATAATCCGGACGACGAGGCCAAGAACAAATGCATCTTGGATCTGGTGGCCGCGGTGGATGAGTGGATCCCGGAACCGGTTCGCGAATTGGACAAGCCGTTTTTGATGGCGGTCGAGGACGTTTTTTCCATCTCTGGCCGCGGGACGGTCGGGACTGGCCGTATCGAGCGCGGGAAGGTCCACGTCGGTGATAATGTTGACTTGGTCGGTTTGCGCGAAGAGATCCAGAAGACGGTCGTGACCGGGGTCGAGATGTTCCGCAAGGAATTGGACGAAGGCCAGGCCGGCGACAACGTAGGTATCCTGTTGCGCGGTGTGGATAAATCCAGCATTGAGCGCGGTATGGTTTTGGCCCAGCCGGGCTCGATCACGCCGCATACGAAGTTCAAGGCGCAGGTTTATGTTTTAACCAAAGAAGAAGGTGGGCGCCATACACCTTTCTTCAAGGGCTATCGTCCGCAGTTCTATTTCCGGACGACGGACGTTACCGGCACGGCGCAGCTTCCGGAAGGTGTCGAGATGTGCATGCCCGGTGATAACGTCGAGATGGAAGTCGAATTGATCACGCCGATCGCCTTGGAGAAGGAGTTGCGTTTCGCCATTCGCGAAGGCGGCCGTACGGTCGGCGCCGGGGTTGTGGCTGAGGTCATTAAGTAAGGGCGAATGCCCGACTTGGTGATTCGGCTTATGCCGCAGTCATTGTAGGATACAGGGCGGGAGTCTGGTTGAACATCAGGCCCCCCTTGAGTCCCAACCACGGCTCCCGTTCTGGACCCGAATTACGGCAGGAATAAAAAATGCAAAAGATAAGAATAAAATTGAAGGCCTACGATCACAGGTTGATCGATCAATCCGCTCAGGAGATCGTTGATACCGCCATTAGAACTGGGGCCAAGATATCCGGGCCGGTCCCGTTACCGACAAAGAAGGAACTTTATACGGTCTTGCGTTCCCCCTTTGTCAATAAGAAGGCCCGCGAACAATTTCATTTGGTGACGCACAAACGCCTGATCGATCTGATCGATCCGACCGTGAAGACGGTTGACGCCCTGCGGAAATTGAATCTGCCCGCTGGGGTTGACGTTGAAATCAAACAATAAGCTAAACAGCGCTATGACCAGAGGTTTATTAGGAAAAAAGATTGGCATGACCCAGATTTTTGATACCGACGGGAACGTCATTCCCGTAACGGTTATCGAAGCGGGGCCGTGCCGGATTCTGGGCCTGATCGATTCCCCTCGGCAGAAGGTCCTCCTGGGCTTTGAGGCCCAGCGTGACTCCCGGGTCAAAAAACCCCAGATGGGTCTTTTTAAGAAGATCAAGGTGTCCCCGGTCCGTTTTATCCGCGAGTTCGAGTCGACCGATAATAAAGATTATGAGGTCGGCCAGGAGATCAAAAGCGATGTCTTTAAACCCGGAGATTTTGTGGATGTGACCGGTGTTTCCAAGGGCAAGGGGTTTCAGGGCGGTGTCAAGCGCTGGCATTGGAGCGGCGGACCTAAAGGGCACGGCTCCATGCATCATCGGCGGGTGGGTTCCATCGGGGCCAGTGCCGACCCCTCGCGGGTGTTCAAGG
>CAZBSU010000272.1:0-2373 GCA_964494745.1 uncultured Planctomycetales bacterium
TCAGACCGGCATGAATGTCTTCCAGCATGCTCAGAATGTTAAAACTCTGCCGCCATTCGGGATAATGCTCGCCGAACTTCTTTAAACTACTGATATACCAGATATGATCACCGCTGCGGGGCTGATCCAAAACGACATATGTCATCTTTCGCCCGGCGATTTCTTCGCACATAACGATAGCCTCCAGGATAGAACAATTATTCTCCCGACCACCGCCGATATTGTAAACCTCGCCCGAACGCGGATTGAGATAAAAACGGTAAAAGGCATTCACGAGATCCCGGCTGTGGATATTATCCCGGACCTGTTTGCCTTTGTACCCAAAAATGCGATATTCCTGCCCGGTCACACAGCACTTCATCAGATACGCCAGGAATCCGTGCAGTTCCGCACCGGCATGTCTCCCGCCGGTCAGGCATCCGCCGCGAAAGCACCCGGTCTTCATCCCGAAATACCGGCCGTATTCCTGGACCAGGATATCTGCCGAGACCTTGGAGGCCCCAAACAGGGAATGCTTGCAGCCATCGATACTCATGGTCTCGTCTATCCCGCCATAACATTCATGGCCCTCAGGTAATTCCCAGCGGGTATTTTGTTCGACCAAGGGCAGATCACTCGGCCGGTCACCGTAGACCTTATTGGTGCTGGTAAAAATAAAAACGGCCTGCGGGCAGTACTGACGGGTCAATTCCAGCAGGTTGAGGGTTCCATTGGCATTCACCCTGAAATCCGTGAGCGGCTCGCGCGCCGCCCAGTCATGCGAGGGCTGGGCTGCCGTATGGATGATGATCTTGATATCCTGACCGTATTCCTTAAAAATCTCGCTCAGGGCCTCCCCATCGCGGACATCGGTTCCGTAATGGATATAATCGGGGCAGGCTTCTCTGAGGCGTTCAAGATTGGGCCGGGTCGAGGCCTCGGGGCCGAAGAAATAGCTCCGCAGGTCATTATCGATGCCGACGATCCGCAGGCCTTGCGCGGCAAAATACTCACAGGCTTCCGAACCGATCAGACCGGCCGAGCCGGTAACGAGGGCGATATCCATTCTAGCGGTTAGCGGTTAGTAAAAAAATGGTGCGTCTATTCGTTTGATAATAAAAAATAAACGGGAATTTATTCATGCAGTCAGGCGGCCCTTTGAGGCGAGTTCCGCAGAAGCTGCCTTTGGAAAAGGCAGCTGCGAGCATGTTTGAGCCGCAAAGGGCCGCCTGACTGCCCGATGACATAAATAATTTATATCTGTTTTGATATTGTAACTCAATTTAGGAATCTTTGTTAGACAAAAATTTTCAAACAATGTTATAATGCCCGCAGTAATCGAGCCACATCTTTTATTATGAAAAAAATGCCAGATATATTTGCGGAAAAAGAACGCACGTTCTCTTTCGAATTCTTCCCGCCTAAAACCGAGAAGGGTTATCAGAACCTCCTGCGGCATGTGGCTGAGCTGGCTGAGCTGAAGCCGGACTTTATCTCGTGCACCTACGGCGCCGGCGGTGGCAACCGGGAAAAGACCTTTGATATCGTCCAGCTTATCCAGAAAAAGCATCACATCCCGGGGGTGGCGCACCTCACCTGTGTGCTCAACAGCAAGGCGGAAATCCTGGATATCCTCAAAGACATCAAATCCAGAGGTATCTGCAACGTGCTGGCCTTACGCGGTGACCCGCCGCTCGACAATCCGGACTGGAAGCCGGGGCCGGACAATTTTGAATACAGCTATGAATTATGCCGGTTCATCCGCGAGCACTTCGGAGATTATTTCGGTATCGGTGTGGCCGGATTCCCGGAAGGCCATCCCCTGTGCCGGGATAGGGAAAAAGACGCGGGCTTTCTGAAACTGAAGCTGGACAGCGGCGGGGATTTCGTGATCACCCAATTATTCTGGGACAATCAGGATTATTTTGATTATGTCAAACGCCTGCGCAACCTGGGAATCACGGCGCGGGTCATTCCCGGCCTCCTGCCGATCACCGGCTATGAAAAAATGGCCGGTTTCTGCACCAAAGACGGCATCAAAATCACGCCGGAAGTCCGGGAAATATTCGAGCCTATCAAAGACGATAAAGACGCCACCCTAAAAGCCGGCATTGAATTCACTGTTCGCAAAGGCAGGGAATTGCTGGACGGTGGAGCCCCCGGCCTGCATTTTTACACCCTCAACAAATCCCATCCGGTCAGAGAGATCGTCAGGCAATTGAAGGCGGTCTAAAGGTCATCCTTCATTTTTGTCCCGCAGCCCCACCCCTTTGAAGCGCCGCATGATTCGTGAAAAAGCCACACTCCCCAAAAAATACAAGCCCAACATACCGTGCATAATATAGTCGATCCTGAAATACTACTTAAACAGTTAAAACAGTTAAAGTTAAGTTA
>CAZBSU010000273.1:0-2364 GCA_964494745.1 uncultured Planctomycetales bacterium
AAGGGTGTCAAAATCTCTTTCTGCCTGAATAGGATGATCCCGGGGCCTTTATGCCACCGGACGGCCGCCTTGATGATAATCCCGTTTTATTTCCTGATTGAGTTCTTCCGGAAAATAGATTACTCTCTTTAGAAAAAACCCCAACCCGAAAATACCCAAGGTCATGCCGATCATGATCCACGTTTGCATGATGTTCTCTTTCGCTTTAGCTTTATCCGATAGCCTCGAATCCTTCTTCTTGAGTCCTGATCCGGATGCAACGCGGCAAGTCCAGGATAAAAATCTTGCCATCCCCAATCTTACCTGTTTTCGCGCCTCTGATAATGGCGTCTATCGTCGGCTGGACAAAGGCATCATTGACCGCAATCTCCAGCCGGATCTTCTTAAGCAGATTGACCTCGTGGACCACCCCGCGGTAGGTCTCGGTGAATCCCTTCTGTTGACCGCAGCCCAGGACATTGGTCACGGTCATCTTATACACCTCGGCCTCAAATAAGGTTTTCTTGACGTCGGGCAGTTTGTGCGGCTGAATCATAGCTATGATCAATTTCATTCGGCGTTAAGCCGGTTAAACTTGTTTTATCCCTCAATAAAAAAAGCCCTCGCTAAGGCGTCTTGGCCTTTCGAGGACATCTTTGTCCCGCGTTTAACAAGTTTATCCGACCGCTCTGCCGGATGAAATGAAAAAAGCCCGCCGAAATCTCTTATCGGGTTCGCCGGGCTTCAATGCCCTCAAAATAAAAAACCCCCTTAACCCATCATTGGATTAAGAGGACTTCCGCGCCCTTCTTGTGCACCAAACTGCATCAAATATACAACCTCTCCCTGATTTTGTCAAAAAAAATTTTTACCCCAAATCTCTAGAACATGATTTTCCCGCCGGCAAACGGGCCGGTCAGGCGCAGCTTGATATAATCGGGTTCGTACTCGACTTTCAAATCCACAATGCGGTATCCGCCGACAAGACTGACATTCTTCAGCGGTCTGATCTCGATCCCGGCCTCGGCATCGAGAAAATGCCCGTATTCTCCCGCGTACAACGCGCCCGCCTCGCAAAACAGATTGAGCTGGTCGATCGGGGCAAAATCCAGGGCCAGACCGGCGGTCGGCAGACCGCCCAAGAAAGTCTCATCCTCGCTGACCGCAGGGCTCAGATTGGGGGCCTCCATCGAGACATCCGCCATGATGCCTTTGGCCTCGATCACCGGGCCCACCTTGAATTTATCGGCAATATTGACGAACTGCCAGATCCAGCCAAGCCGCAGATAACTGATATCCATTTCCGAATTCACTAAAGTGCCGCTGGTGTAACTCTTGCCTGAAAATTCGATCGTGCGGCTGATAGATTGCGAGCCCTCGTAACTGATCTGGGTGTATCCGATCCTGAGCTTGCTGTTGGGCCCGGTATTCCAGATGACGCGCGCATCGGGAAAATTCTCGTCATCGATGCCGAGATCGTCCTTGACATCAAATTCGGTCCCGATATTGGAATCCTCCACCCGGATATCGGAATCAAAATCCGGCATCCAGTAGCGGCCGTCAAACTCGATCAAGGAATGATCTCCGGCCTCAATCAAAGTCCCGGTCAAAAGAACAAATGCCGCCGCCATAAAAAGTTTTTTCAACATCTTATTTCCTTCATTTAAAAACACATTTAAAAATCATCCGCCGGGGATGAGATTCAAAGACATTATAATCACAGGCCGGCCTGATATCCACAAAAATCAGAGTATTTCCGCAGACAATGGTCTTAAACAATGTTTTCGCGTGATCCCGAAGGCCAGAGCCAAACAAAGGCCATAGCAGCCAAGCCCGGCGATGGTTACGGCCGTGATCCCCCAGAATACGGCCATCACCGTTCCCATGACCGTTCCGCAGACAGAGGCGGCCCCGTTTATACCCCATAACCAGGGTAATATCCGCGCCTCACGGGCCGCCGCCGTTTTTAAGACCATCGGGAAAACCCCTCCCATCAAAATACCGGCCGGGCCAAGCAAGGCGACGGCCACAAGGATTCGGACAGCAAGGGCATACGGCTGAAAAACGTCCAAAACAGGTTTCATGCCCCCTCCCATCAAGGCCAGGTAAATGACGAGCACGCCTAAACGCCGAATAAGAGCGCGGGGGGCATTCTTCACGGGAACCGTGTGGGTCAAAAAGCTTCCCGTTCCGCTGAAAAGCAGTAAACTGAACAAGATAACCGAAAAACTGGTCGAGGGATGTCCCAAAAAAATAATGAAACGCTGCATAAAGGCGAGTTCCATCAGGATAAATCCAACCCCCAGCCCGCCCGCCATAACAGATAAACGCCCGGGAACGGGCACGGTCCCCCGGCTTAAGGCTGTCTTCCAGGCCGAAAAAACA
>CAZBSU010000274.1:0-2323 GCA_964494745.1 uncultured Planctomycetales bacterium
CTGAAATCCGGATGCATCACCGAAGAGGACATCAAGGGCAGCCCCTTGTGGGACCGGGCCCTGGCGAGCATCCGCGATTATTGGTCTTATGACCCCGAGATGCGCCGTTACCAGATCGTCAAACAGCTGATCGACATGCAGATCCGGGACATGCTGAAGGCCAGCGACGAACGTTTGCAGAAACACGCCTTCCGCTCGTCAAGACAGGTCCAGCAGTACACCGCCGCACACAAGAAGGCCGTGATCATCGGCTTCAGCCCGAGGATGAAAAAAGAGCGTGATCTGCTCCAGCGGCTTTTATACAATAAGCTTTATCATCATTTCCGGGTGGTGCGCATGACCTCCAAGGCCAAACGGATCATTGACGATCTGTTCGGGGTCTACAACAAAGACCCGCATCAGTTGCCGTATGCGATCTATCCGCGCGGGGCCAAATTCACCGAGGCGCGCCGTTATCCGAAACGAAAGAAATACGCGATCATCTGCAATTACATCGCCTCGATGACCGACCGTTCGGCCCTGGAAGAACACAAAAAGTTATTCGACGCCTATACAAAGGTTTAGACACGACGATGATGGCCGCCTCCCACAAAAAACAACAGCGTATGTCCTCCGATTCGCAGATGATCCTCTCGGCCGTGCATATGGTCTACCGGCTCGTGAACTCCACTTACAACGTCAATGAGTTATGCCTGCGCCTGACCCGTCTGGTGTGCCAGTTCATCAAGGCCAATTATGCCAGCATGATCCTGCTGGATCCTTCCAAAAAGAAGGTCGAGATGACGGCGACCTTCAACAATAAAATCAATATCCTCAACGACAAAAAAGGCGACATCAAACATCTCCGCGCCAAGGAGCAGCGGGTCAGTGAAGGTTATGTCGTTTTCGAGAAACGATTTATCGGCCTGCCGCTTGTCGCCGACGACATTCTCGGCGCCATCTTTATCCGCCGCAAAAGGAGCCAGCTGCCGTTTCAGCCGTTCGATAAGATCATGCTCTCGGTCTTCGCCGAGCAGTCGGTCACGGCCGTCAAGAATCTGCGCCTCTATGAACAGCAGCAGAGAACGATCCTCAGCAGCATCAAA
This sequence comes from uncultured Planctomycetales bacterium, assembly GCA_964494745.1. Taxonomy (GTDB): domain Bacteria; phylum Omnitrophota; class Gorgyraeia; order Zapsychrales; family JANLHA01; genus CAZBSU01. Next base: position 1,086 of record CAZBSU010000274.1, read on the forward strand.
CTCATCGACCAGTTCCTCGACAAACGTTCGCCCAAAAGCATGCTGCACACCCCGGCGTATTTCAATATCGTGCGCTGCATGGCCCAGCGGCTGAACATGGGACAGGAAGGCATCGATAGTTTGTATTACGCCAGTATCCTGCATGACGCCGGATCAATCGACGTGCCGTTTGAGCTCCTGTCCAAGAGCAGCCAGCTGACGGCGGAGGAATTCAAACTGATCCGCGAGGTGCCTTCCCGCAGCGCGGCCCTGATCAAACCGGTCGAATTCCTGCGGCCGGTCTTGCCGATCATCCTTTCGCATCACGAAAAATACGACGGCACCGGGTATCCCGCCGGGCTGAAAAAAGAACAGATCCCGCTCGGGGCGCGGATCCTGGCGGTAGTGGATGCCTTCGAGGCCATGATTCAGGGGCGGCCCTACCGCCGCCCGCTCACGATCCAGGAGGCCCTGAGGGAATTGTGCGATAACAGCGGGACCCAGTTCGATCCCAAGGTGATCAAATGTTTTCAAGAGCTGTATCAGCAAAAAAAATTCAGAAATTACTTGAGAAAGATGAAGTAAGTTCCCTATAATGATTTTATGCGTCCCAAATATCCGCATTCGCAGTTTGAACTTTTCCCGGGCGTGGTCGGTCATACCGAGCAGAAAACAGACACCCGGATTTTTTTTAAAAGCATAACCATCTCGATCGAGAATTTTGTCGTGTTGGCCGTGGTGATCATCATCAGCATGGTGACGGCCTTTTCGATCGGGGTGGAACGGGGCAAGAGAAGTGTGCCCCTGCGCTCCGCTCAACGGACGGAGGCACAGCCGGTCGAGGTGAAGACCGAACCGCCCCCGGCCCTGTCCGAGCATGCCTCTCAGCCCGCGCTGGACACGACGCCACCCCAGGCCGTTGAGATAGCCACCCCGATTTTGCAGGCCGCCGCCGAACCCGAGCCGTCAACCCTGGCCGCAAAAACCGTGGTTGAAAAAAATCCCGAAAAGCAGTATACTGTTCAGGTCGCCTCGTTTAAAAAAGAGCATTATGCCCAAAAAGAGGCGGAGGGTCTGAAGGAATCGGGTTACGAAATTTTCGTCATGCCCAAAGGCAGCTATTCGATCGTCTGTGTCGGCAAGTTCGCCCGCAAAGCTCAGGCCAAGGAAATATCCAAAAGGTTAAGAAAAAAGTATAAGGATTGTTTAATCAGGAGTCTGTGATGTCGTTACACCCCTCATTAAAGATTGACACGGCC
>CAZBSU010000275.1:0-2288 GCA_964494745.1 uncultured Planctomycetales bacterium
TAATAATCCGGAGGACTATTTTAAGGCCAAGACGAGGCTGTTTACCGGCTTGAGGCCCGGCGCCGCCGCGGTGATCAATGCGGATGACGAATACGGCCGCCGTTTGTTTTCGTTGACGCCGGCCCGCTGTGTCTCCTATGGCATCGAGTCTGAGGCGGACATAAACGCCGTCGAGATCGAATGCGGACTGCGTCAGACCGCATTTACCCTTGTCACGGCTCAGGGCCGGATAATGGTGAAGTCGCCTTTGTTCGGGCGGCACAATATTTACAATATGTTGGCCGCGGCAGCCCTCGCCCGGGAGGAAGGGTTCGGGTTGGATACGATCCGGGATGGGATCGGGGATCTGGCCGTTGTCCCGGGGCGCATGGAGGCGATTCCGACGGGAAAGGACTGGGATGTCTTTATCGATTACGCGCATACCCCGGACGCCCTGGAGAATGTATTGGCCAATATCAGGCAGGTTCATCAGGATAAAATTATTCTCGTCTTTGGATGCGGGGGTGATCGTGATAAAGGCAAACGTCCGTTGATGGGAAGGATCGCCTCGCGTTGGGCGGACTGGACGATCATCACGAATGATAATCCGCGCAGCGAAGATCCACAACACATTGCCGACCAGATCGTCAGCGGATTCCAGGCCTCCGAATATTCGGTCATTCTTGACCGTCAGGAGGCCATCGCCGCGGCCTTAAAACAGGCGACTTCTAAAACGCTTGTTTTGATCGCGGGCAAGGGGCATGAGGATTATCAGATTTTCAAAGACCGGGTTGTCCCGTTTCATGAACGCCGCGTTGTCGAGCAACTCTTAGCTGTCTGAGGGATGGCTTATGTTTACGTTGAATGATATCGTGCGCATCACCAAGGGGCGGTTGATCCAGGGCCAAGGATTGACGAAGGTCGGGTCTGTATCGATCGATTCCCGTCACATAAAGCGCGGTTCTCTCTTTGTCGCGGTGAAGGGAGGGCGTCACGACGGTCACCATTTTGTCCCGCAGGCTTGTCAGAACGGTGCCGCCGCGATTGTGGTCTCGCGGCCGGTGAGGGGGAAGCGGATCTCGAAAGGGATTATTGTCGTCGAAGATACGGTCCGCGCCTTGGGTCGGCTGGCCCAGGCCTATCGCCGCCGTTTCGGTCTTCCGGTTATTGCGATCACCGGTTCGGCAGGGAAGACATCAACCAAGGAACTCATCGCGGCCGTCTTGAGGTCCCGGTTGACTGTTTTGAGAAATCCGGGAACGGAAAATAATCAATTCGGGGTTCCGTTAACTTTGTTCAAGATCTGTCCGCGCCATCAGGTGCTGGTGCTTGAGTTGGGGACCAATCGTCCCGGGGATATCGCCTGGCTGGCGGCTTTAAGCGAGCCGGATGTGGCGGTCTTTACGAATATAGGCGAATCCCATCTGGAACGTCTTCTCTGTCCTCGAAAGGTCTTTGCGGAGAAACGCAACCTGATCTCGTCGACGAGCCCGGCAGGAACGGTTATTATTAATAGAGATGACCGTTATTTGCGCACGATTAAGAAGCAGGATATTTCCCAACGCCTTGTCACGTACGGGATGGAGACATCCGCTACTTTTCGGGCGGGTCAGGTCCGCCGCCTAGCGAACGGGCGCTGGGCCTTTAAGGTTAACCGCCGTTATACGCTGACCGTGCCGACCGGCGCCCGGCATGAGGTTTCTAATACCCTCGCGGCCGTGGCCTGTGGCCGGCTGTTCGGTGTCGGATTTTCTTCTATCGCGCGTTGTCTGGAAGGGGTTTCAGCTTTGCCCGGCCGTCAAGACATAAGGGATTTCAACGGCCTGGTCGTCATCGACGATACTTATAATGCCAATCCGGTTTCTTTTGAAAGCGCCCTGAAGACCCTGATGCGTTTTGAGGGCAAAGGACGCAAGATCGTCATCTGCGCGGATATGCTTGAACTCGGCCGCCAATCCCGGGCCTTGCATGTCCGGTGCGGGGTGAGGGCCGCGCGTTTAGGCGTGGATGCCATTTTGGGATACGGGCCGCAGACGGCCCATTTGATTCAGGCGGCGCAGCAAAGCCGCCGTTCGCTTCAGGCCTTGCATTTTAAAAATCGACGGAGCCTGCATGCCCGGCTTGCCCGATATTGCCGGCCGGGGGATGTGTGTTTGGTGAAAGGCTCACGCAAGATGGCCATGGATCGAACGGTGAGATTCTTGGAGAATCGATTCGGCACCAACAAAGGACAGTGATATGTTTTATTATTTATCAGAATGGAAGGATTTCTTTTTCGGGTTTAATGTCTTTAAATACATCACTTTTCG
>CAZBSU010000276.1:0-2268 GCA_964494745.1 uncultured Planctomycetales bacterium
CGATCCGCACGAACGCGCCCAGCTTGGCCAGCGGCCGGATCGTCGCGAATAAACCCGAGCCCCCGCCGAACATCATGACCGTTTTCATGCCCTCCGGCAGCCCGCGCGCCTGCAGTTCCTCCAGAAGCTCATCCAGCACGGCCTGCGAATCTTCGGTATTGAACATCCCGCTCAAGACCCGGTCAACTTCGATACCGCGGTCTTCCGCAGCCCAATGGATGTATTGGCGCAGAAGATCTTCGCGATCAGAGAATATCTCTAAAAGCTCCCTGTACATTGGAAGCCCTTCCAACCGCTGTTCAGCGTCCTTCTTATCCGTGCCACTGTTGTCCGACGCGGCAAGAGAATCATTCGCAGGCACCGCGGGTTTAAGTGTAATGATCTCCACACACTCGGGATGACCCGGCCGCAAGCCATTTTCATAATCCCTCTCAAACGTAACCTCAAAATCATCCTGCGGGACCAATGCCCGGAGCAATGCTTGATAACACGCGTGGTACCCGGCTGAACAGATACCTCGCGTATTCAACCCCAGACTTTCGCATGCTATCAAAATGGGGCAGAATCCGAAAATCTTTGTGGTAACTTTTATCTGCCCGTTGCCAAGGTCCTCCGATGTCAATTCAAACTTGTCTTCAGGCAACTCCAGATGTTTAATATAAAAAACTTCTTTCACCCATTCACCGAATGGTTTGAGGCCGTCATAATGTTCTTCCGGATGTCTTTGTGCCCAATTCACTTTCTTTTCACAATACCTGCTTGATATTTCTTCTAAAAGCTCATCTCGTCTTTCGCGGCCTGCTTTTTTGACTGGCCTTAACCTGTCATTCTGGGCATTAACGTCTGACAACTCGTTTTTGCTTAACGGCATTTGGACCTTGATCTTCAAGGTCTTTCCTTCACGCTCGCACACAAAAGGAAGGCCGCCTGTCAATCTCAGTTGGTTTATCCATCCGTCCAACAAAGGTTTCCGACTGGCAGAATCCCGCATCCCCATGACATCAATGTCAGTGTCAACAATCACCTCGTTCGCATCTTCTTTAAATCGGTCAACAACATCGCTCAAGAAACATACCAGCCGCCTGAACGTCGTAACGGAATTTTTCGCAGCCTCGGTGAACAGCACAAACGCCTCAACGCGAATCAATTCATTCCAGTTCCGAATGAATGATGGTGTGAGGCAATTGTTCTTCTTGAGCTCCCGTCTGATCTGCTTTCGCCATTCCGGTTCCTGTTCTATTTCCTTTTGAGAAAGAATAATCGACGGGCAAAGTCTTTTACCGAAACGGTCCTCATAAAAGGGCGCCGGAGCCCCGTCAATGTACAAGTCCAGCAGAGATTTTATCTTCTGCGGGAACATCCGGTTCTCCATCCGATTCCCCTTAATTCTCGCGCTGCCGTCAAATATCGAGATCAAAAGGATTATATCCTTTTCGGAATCATCAAGTTTTTCGAAATCGGACGGCAGGAAATCCACCCCCATGTTATGGAAGAATCCATGATAATAAATCGCGCGGGATACTTTTTGGATGAATTTCGAGGGATATCCGGCCTCCCGCATCAGCTTTTCCGCATACTCGCTTCCGATTTTATGATGTTCCCAGTCGCGCCTGCCGAATTGAGAACCGATGTCATGCAGAATTGTCGCCTGTCTCAAGACTATTTTGTTTTCATATGACAATCCAGAATATACCTCGTACAACTCTTCCAACACCGCAAAATATTCTGTTTTGTCCACCTCGCCTTCATCGAATGCCTGATACAGCGCTTCAAAATCGTGTTCAATAAAACGTTCCATGACATAAATCACGCTCAACACATGCGGGTGTTTTTCTCGGATAATTCGGCGCGGCCCCGTGAAATGATCCAGAAGGAGAGCGAGCATTTCCCCTCGGCCCTTGATCCGGTGTTCTTTCAGCAATTCTTCGCCTTCGTTATCGAACGGCTCATTCCCATCATCCAGACCTCCGACGCAATGCCGGAACCCTTTAATGCTCAATTGATGAAAGCACTCCTGGGCTTCCGGCGAAAGCAGGCCGATCATCTGGGGCCGCCTCTTGTGGAAGATATACCGAAACGCGCCTTCGTCCGCGCGGTCGCCGCGCCGCCCTGGAGGCAAGGCCGCATGCACCCGACGATACGCCGCCGCGATCTCCGCGTGCAGGGACGTCAATCCCAGGATCTCGCCCAGCACCAGCGACGTGTATTCCATGATAAACCCGATATGCGGTTTGGCCTCTCCCATCGGGTCGCGCGGCGGCGCGAATT
>CAZBSU010000277.1:0-2264 GCA_964494745.1 uncultured Planctomycetales bacterium
AACGGATAAGACCGAGGTTCGCAAGAACTTTATACAGCGCCTCGGCCGTCCGGTGATGAACCAGCACGCTGGGGTGAGAATCGTTGGCGTTGACGACCCGTTTTTTTACCGGGATCTCTTCTACCAGGTCGGCCACATCCAAGACCGGGATATTATGGCGCTGAAAGAATTCTTTCATGACCGGCCGGAAATAGGTGGCTTCGACATCTTTGAGGAAGGGAAATAAGACCACGATCAGGGGAATGGAGTTGTCCTGGCAGTCCCGGATGAGGACGTTAAGCTCGGCAAAATGTTTTTGCAGGATCGTTTGGTCGCGGAAACATTCCTCGAGCATGTTGACACTGATATCTGTCTCATCGTGCGGGACCAGCCAGTAGATATAATTGAGAAAATATGACGTCTTGACCAGCTGCTTCACCAAGGGGGGAGATCCGTATACGGCTTGTAGGGATAGCTGTCTTTTATCCCGCAAACCTCGTCGATGTCATTGCCGTGATATCCCAGGATGAAGATCTGGGGCTTGATCGGGAACAGCATATACCTGAATAGCTGGTCTTGGGTGCCGGTCCCGTTGCGGCCAAGGTTCAGGACGACGTAGTTTTCCGGCAGCATGCTTTCCAATTTGTCAGGATATCGGTCATCGGGATCCTTGATGCCGTGACCGGCCGTAAAAGAATCGCCGAAAACAAATATCTTAATTTTATTTTTCAGGCGTTCTTCCGTGATCGGTTCGTCCCGGTATCCGATATTGTTTTTGTGGACATAATATTGGAACCAGCGCTGGCTTGCCAGGGTGTAGCCGATCCGGTGTGTTTGGGGCACGAACATAAAGATGGCTTCCAGGACAAAAAACAGCATCAGGGCCGCGTAGGCGACGAGCCCGCCGTTTTGAATCATTCGATTCGTCTGCGGTTTTTTGACGACATGAGCGACAAAAAGGACGGTTATCAAAATAATATTGGATAGGATAATGGCGGAACGGACAAGCCACAGGATCCACAGCGGACATTCTGTGTATTCGAGGAGGGAGGAGGCAAAAAGGCCAATGAAGGCGAAGAGAAACGCGGCTGGAAGCAGATAATGCGTGTATTTTTTGTGCCCAAAGCCATGCCCATGTCTTTATTCAAGGCCTGCATCGAAAATACGCCGCGCGAATCGAAAGGATTCTTTCAAATTTATATGACAGTAAATATGCCGCAGACGAATCCGGGAAAGCGGTCATAAATCAATACAATCTTATCATATCATAACTCGGCTGTCTTTTAAATTCCATGCCGTTCTTTAAAGATTTTTTTGGATCATATGATTTCCCCGGGCCAGCCCTCACCGTCCCGATTGCAAACCCTCCTCCGCCGTGATATACTAAGCCGTTTTTTCCGGGGAGTAGCGCAGTTGGCTAGCGCACATGCTTTGGGAGCATGGGGTCCCGGGTTCGAGTCCCGGCTCCCCGATTTTTTCGTCCATCGTACTTCGTCCGTCGTATATCGTTAAAGCTGATTGAGCATGCTTTCAATGAGCATTTTCCGAATGGCCTTTTTCTCTCCGTTGTCTATAAATTTCAAAAAGAATCATGAGCCGTAAAAAATACCGTCCTGAATTGGTTGTCCCCGCCGGAGATTGGCCCTCTTTGCTGACCGCTGTGGAGTGCGGCGCGGACAGCGTTTATTTCGGCCTCAAGGGCCACAACATGCGTCATTACGCCGATAATTTTGAACCTGCGGAGCTGAAGCGCATCATGGCGCATCTGCACAGCCGTGGTAAGAAAGGGTATTTGGCATTAAACACGATGATCAAGGAGTCCGAGATCCCGGCGGTCCGGCGGATTCTGAACTCGGCCCAAAAATGCCGGGTCGACGCCGTGATCCTCTGGGACGCGGCGGTCCTGGATCTGGCTCAAGAAGCCGGCCTGGCGGTTCATTTGTCAACCCAGGGCAGTGTTGCCAACAGCCGCGCGGCCGCCTTTTATGCGAGACAAGGAGTTTCGCGGATTATCTTGGCGCGCGAATGTTCGCTGGCTGAGATCGCCCGAATCAACCGCCGCCTTAAACGTCTGAAAGTCGCCTGTCAGCTTGAGGTCTTCATTCACGGCGCGATGTGCCTGAGTGTTTCCGGCCGGTGTTTCATGTCATCTTATACCTCGGGCCGGTCGGCCAACCGCGGGGCATGCGTCCAGCCCTGCCGCCGCGAATACCTGATCCGCGAAAAGGACGGCCCGGCGGAATATATCGTCGGGCAGGATTATGTCCTCAGCCCGCGGGATCTGT
>CAZBSU010000278.1:0-2250 GCA_964494745.1 uncultured Planctomycetales bacterium
CTCGACACTCATCTCGAGCCCGGCCAGGGGGCTTTCGCGTTGATAAGGCGGCCCCTCGTCGAGAGGGATGTCCATTTTCTCGTATTCCTGAAACATATCGCGGTCGTAGGCCCCAGATGAATCTTGATGCTCTGCCGCCGCATTGACCAGGTCGTCATCATCGGCATAGGCGACGGACCGCTTTGCGTTCTCCGTGCGGCGGTCGTTCAGGCGGGCGTAACGCCGTGCCCGTTCCGTCGCGCGGCTGCTGCGGTCGTATTTTTCGATCAGGTCGCGGTCCTGAAGGGGTTCCCGCTCCATTAGCTTCCAATCGTCGCGGTTGCGCGGGTTCGGCGTGCCGATGCTGTTGTATTTCTCGATCAGATCGCGGCCCTCTAGGGGGGCCGCCTCAAGCAGTTCCCAGTCGTCGCTGTCACGTGAATTCGGTGTGCCGATCCGGTTGTATTTTTCGATCAGGTCACGGTCTTCGAGCGGATGCTGTTCCACCAATTTCCAGTCATCCTTGTCACGCGGATTCGGGGTGCCGATGCTGTTGTATTTTTCGATCAGATCGCGGTCCTCTAGCGGATGCCGGTCTTGAATCCGCTGGCTGGGCCGCGGCGCGGGACGGGCCCATTCCTCATTGGAAGGCGCACGGTATTTCTTTATCAAGGCCTGAGTTTCGTTTTGAACTCCCCGCTGCTGATTGTCCCGTTCTTCGAAGACTTCGAGCCGGGAGTCATGCGGATTGCGGCGTTTGTATTTTTCGATCAGGTTACGTTCGACGAGGGGTATGGGTTTGAGGATTTCGACATCGTCAACCGGCCGGCGTGCGGGCGCCGGCTGATAATGCGGCTCGTAACGCTTGATCCGGCGTGTCCGGCCCGGATCGGTGACCGGCGGGATACCAGGATAATAATCGTCCGTGGCCTCTGGATCGCGATCGGTCCACATTCTATCTGTCGGATCGACATGTTTCATTTCATGTTCGATTCGGGCAACGTCTTCCAGATAATCATCATAGGTGGTGGCGGTATCTTTCCAATCAATCGCTGGCTCGGCCGCGACCAGGGCTGCCGGCACGCATAAAGTCAGCGCCATGGCCATCAGCATAACGGTAACAAGTTGTTTCCACATATTTCGTCCTCCTTCGTTATTTATTGAATCGATTCTTAAAAAACAACGTAACATATCCTGGCTCTCTTTTACACAAATAAACCCGGCTAATAACGCAGCCCCATCCGCAGACCGTATTCGATGGTCGTGTTGTCCGGCTCATACGTCGTCGGCTGATAGCTGCTGGAGCCGCTGTATCCTGTGTAACGTGAGCCGTCTTCAGCGACCGCCGTATAAGAAGCCGGATCCGAGGCATTGGTCTTCCAGTAACGGATGAACGGCTCCGCAAAAAGGTCGAATGGCTCGTGCCGCTTGATAATCTTGGCCCTCGCGCGCAGACCGTATCCCTCATTTTGCCTGAGGTCCAATTTTTCGAATTGAAGCATCTTGCCTGCCGCGACACCGACCCCGGGCGTAATGAAGCCCGTCTGGTCGAAATGTTTGGTCATGTTACCGAAAACAATCCAGTCATACTCGAATGATAATTCCAAAGACCATTTTTTTCGGAAATCTTTCTGGACCTGCAGGCCGATCGGAAGATATCCGTAGTACATGTCTTTGTCATAATTCCAAAAGGAGCCAACAAAATCCATCCATCCGCCGGCATCCTCGATATGCAGTGCCCGGTAACCGAACCCGAAATACGGTGTATACAACATCCCATAGTCCCGCGTCGGGAAATCATAACCAAAGACCCCGCGCAATTCATATTCCCAGGTGTCATAGCCGTCGATCTCATCCTGGACCGAAACGTCATAATCAACCTCGCCGGTAACATAGCGTCCTTCGACCTTAAAAAAATTGGCGGTATTGCCGTTTTTGAAAAGGTCCCGAAACGACGTGACCGGCTGATTATGCTGAAGGCGATGGGTGTACGACGCGAAAGCGCCATATAAAAGACCGTCGTGCGAGATCTGCAAAGGTGCCAGGTACCAATACAACGTATAGTAGGTAAAATGCGGCCAGTGTTTTTCCTGCTCATAATGAAACGTCGTCAATTCCAGGCCCACATCCAAGGCGGTCAGCGGGTGAATATCGGAATACGCGTCATCGGGCCGGCGGGGTTTAACCAGCGGTGTTGCCGATGGCGGGGGCTGCGGAACAGGCTTGCGCAGGCGCAGCATACGTTCCGGGGCCGGGGCCGGCGCCGCGCGG
>CAZBSU010000279.1:0-2244 GCA_964494745.1 uncultured Planctomycetales bacterium
CCCCGGGCTGATGTCGCGCCTGGAAGCTGAATGGAAGGGGCTGCCTTAGGTTGAGGGGCAGAGGCCGTTTCTATCCCAAGCGGTCAATAAAATTTTATCCCAGGCTTTAAAGCTGGCCGACAAGATGAAAGATGATTATGCGGCTCAGGAGCATATCCTGTTGGCCCTATTTAAGGACAGTGCCAATATCCTGAGCCAGGAATTGCGCCGTAACGGGGTTCCCGAAGAGGATTTGTTGCGATTGATTAAAGATATGCGCGGGGGGCAGAAGGTGGCCGACCCGAACCCCGAAGAGAAATATCAGGCCCTGGATAAATACGGCCGTGATTTGACCGATCTGGCCAGCCGGGGCAAGCTTGATCCGGTGATCGGCCGGGATCAGGAGATCCGGCGACTTATTCAGGTGCTTTCACGACGGACCAAGAATAACCCTGTTTTGATCGGGGATCCGGGGGTGGGGAAGACCGCCATCGTCGAGGGATTGGCCCAGAGGATCTTTTCGGAGGATGTTCCTGAGGGCCTGAAAAACAAGCGGGTGGTCGTTTTGGATATGGGCGCGCTGATTGCGGGGTCCAAATATAGGGGCGATTTCGAAGACCGGTTGAAGGCCGTCTTAAAGGAGATTGAGTCCAGAGACAGTGGGATCATCCTGTTCATCGACGAGCTGCATACGATCGTAGGAGCCGGCCGGACCGATGGTGCGATGGACGCCTCGAATCTTCTTAAACCGGCTCTAGCCCGCGGTTTGCTGCGCTGCATCGGGGCCACGACCCTGGATGAATACCGCAAGCATATCGAGAAAGACGCGGCCCTGGAACGGCGTTTTCAGCCCGTCATGGTTAATGAGCCGAGCGTTCAGGACACGATCGCGATCCTGCGCGGGCTTAAGGAAAAGTACGAGGTGCATCACGGCGTGCGTATTCAGGATTCGGCGATCATTGCCGCGGCCACATTATCCAAACGCTATATTACCGAACGCTTCCTGCCGGATAAGGCCATCGACCTCATCGACGAGGCCGCCTCGAGACTGCGGATAGAAATCGATTCGATGCCCCAGGAATTGGATATCAACGAACGCCGTATACGTCAGCTTGAGATTGAACGTCAGGCCCTGCGCAAGGAAAAGGACGAGGCCTCCCGTGAGCGCCTGAAGCGCCTGGAAGCGGAATTGGAACAGGAACGCCAGACCAACAAGCGTCTGTGCTGGAATACCGAGAAGGAATGCATCGACAAGATTCGGCGCATCAAGACCGAGATCGAGCAGAAAAAACACGAAGAGGCCCAGGCGGGAAAGGAAGGCCGTTTGGACAAGGTGGCGGAAATCCGTTACGGCACCCTGGTCAGCCTCGAGAAGGAATTAAAGCAATAGAATCAGGAGTTCGACCGCTTACAAGACGATGGCGCCCTGCTTAAAGAGGAGGTGGATGACCAGGATATTGCCGAGATCGTTTCGTACTGGACCAAGATCCCGTTGTCCAAGTTGATGGAAGGCGAAACCGAAAAGTTGATCCACATCGAGGAGAGCCTTAAGACCCGGGTGGTCGGTCGGGATGACGCGATCGGACTGATCTGTGCCAGTATCCGCCGTTCGCGGACCGGTCTGAGCGATCCCGACCGGCCGATCGGATCGTTTATCTTTGTCGGGCCTACGGGCGTGGGCAAGACCGAGCTGGCCCGTTCATTGGCCTGGTTTTTGTTCGATGACGAAAACGCCATTGTCCGGTTGGACATGAGCGAGTACATGGAACGCCACAGTGTCGCGCGCCTGATCGGTGCGCCTCCGGGATATGTCGGCTATGAAGAAGGCGGCCAACTGACCGAGGCGGTGCGGCGGCATCCGTATTCGGTGGTGCTTTTCGATGAGATCGAAAAGGCCCACGGCGATGTTTTTAACCCCCTGCTGCAGCTGTTGGATGACGGCCGGCTGACCGACGGTCAGGGCCGTGTTGTGAATTTTCGCAATACGATCATCATTATGACCTCCAATATCGGCTCGGATTTGATCGCGGAGGTGAAGGATAAAGGAGATGGCGGCCAGGATTCATAATGCCTTGAAGGCCCAATTCCGGCCCGAATTCCTGAATCGGGTGGATGAGATTATCATTTTTAATCGGCTGCAACTTGCGGATATCAAGGGCATCGTAGATATCCAGGCATCCGGGTTAAAAAAGCGCTTGAAAGAACGCCAGATTGGGTTAGAATTAACCGAACGGTTGAAGAAATGGCTGGCCCATAAAGGATATG
>CAZBSU010000280.1:0-2235 GCA_964494745.1 uncultured Planctomycetales bacterium
ATCCCTGGTTCCGGGAGGCGGATATTATTCATTTGCACTGGATCAATTGGGGAATGGTGTCCCTGAAGCAGATCAGCTGTTTCCCGAAACCGGTTGTCTGGACGATGCGTGATATGTGGCCCATGACCGGCGGCTGTCATTATGCCATGGAATGCCAGACCTACCGGGATATTTGCGGCCGGTGTCCGGTGCTGCGCAGTCCTTTCAAAAATGATCTGACGACCTGGAATCAACAGCGTAAGATCGAGACCTTTTCAAAACGTAAGATCCATTGGGTCGCGATCAGTCCCTGGCTGGCGGAATGCGCCCGGCAGAGCACGATCTTAAGACATCAACAGGTTAATGTGATCCCGAACGGTGTGGACACGGAGATATTTTACCCGATTCCCAAGGCGGAGGCGCGCCGGAGGCTGGGTTGGAATCAGCACGAAAAGGTTATCCTTTCGGGAGCGATTCATTTGACCCTATTCTGGAAAGGGACCGGTGAATTCTTTCGGGCCTATTGCACTTATCTGGCGACCAGCGCCTTGGCCCTGTTCGGCGAGGCCCGAAACCTGTCGCCCGAATACCGCGCTTTGGTCCGTTATGATCTGGGCCATGTGAATGATTTCGAGACATTGCGGCTGATTTATTCGGCCGCGGACGTGTTTGTGGCCCCGTCGATCCAGGAGGCATTCGGTAAAACTTTGATCGAGGCGATGGCCTGCGGCACGCCGGTGGTTTGTTTTGGGGCGACGGGTCCCAAATCGATTGTTGATCATAAGATTAATGGCTATCAAGCCAAGCCATATGACGTCAAAGATCTGGCGCGCGGAATCGAATGGGTGCTGAACACGGCCGATCAGGAACGCTTGTCTATAGCGGCCAGGCAAAAAGTCGAACAGTCCTTCGACATTAAGGCTACGGCCCGCCAATATATCGGTTTATACCAGCGTATTTTGGACCATGAAAATACTTATTATCCATAATCAATATCTTTTTGCCGGCGGGGAGGATCGGGTCGTCGCCTCCGAAGCGGATTTGTTAAAGAGGCACGGGCACGAGGTCATTTTTTATCCGCGTTCCAATAAGGAGATTTATGTGGGCCGGCTGCGCGATAAATTCCGGTTCGTCTTTAACGAAATGCCCTGGTCGCGCAAATCCTTCCGGGATTTGATGTGTCTGATCCAAGAGGAAAAACCGGATATCGCGCATGTGCATAATCCCTTCTTTATGATGACGCCTTCGGTCTATAAGGCCTGTTCTGACAACGGTGTCCCGATCGTGCAGACCTTGCATAACTACCGTTTTTTATGCGCCAACGGGGTCTTATTTCGCGACGGGCAGGTGTGCGAACGGTGTCTTTACGGCGGCAGCCGTCAGGCGGTCATCACCCGTTGCATTCACCATTCCTTTTGGGGCTCCTTTATGAGCGCTTTGATTTTGCGGACCTATCGGGGGAGCCGAATATTGCATGACAGCATTACCACATTTATCGCGCCGAGCCATTTTTGCAAGGAGATCCACTGCCGGCATGCCCGGCTGGATGAGGATAAGGTCTATGTCAAGCCCCATTTTATCGAAGATCCTGGCGAAGCCGAGCCTCAAAGGGATTACGCCTTGTATGTCGGCACGATTCGGGAATATAAGGGGATTCAGATTTTACTGCAGGCCTGGGGGGGCTTGCCGGATATCCCGCTGAAAATTGCCGGGGAGATCCCGCCGGAAAATGAATGGCTGATGGACAGGATTCCGTCTGTCAGGAATATCGAGCTCTTGGGCAGTCTTTCGATGCAGGAGACCTTGGATGCCATGAAGAAGGCCCGCTGCGTGATCGTGCCGTCTATCTGTTATGAGACCTTTGCCCGGGCGATCATTGAGGCCTATGCCTGCGGCGTGCCGGTCATTGCCAGCGATATCGGCGCGTTAAGCGAGCGTGTTGTTGACGGCCAGACCGGGTATTTGTTCCGGGCCGGCGATCCGGAGGATCTGCGTTTAAAGGTTAAACAGCTTTTTGAACGGGAGGAGGCATATCGCCAAATGGGTCAGCAGGCCCGCCGGCAATATGAAAGGCATTATACGCCCGAAATAAATTGCCGGATTTTAATGGACATTTATGACAAAACCCTGGCGGAAACCGGGGGAAATCCACCCAGGTCTTGATCTGAAATTCAAAATTTATGCTTCAATATCTTATTAAAATAGTCGATCCTGAAATACTACTTAAACAGTTAAAACAGTTAAAGTTAAGTTAGA
>CAZBSU010000281.1:0-2226 GCA_964494745.1 uncultured Planctomycetales bacterium
GACCGGCCTTACCCTCCATTGATTCTGCCGATTGTCATATCATATCGCGAAGAGTCTCAGTGTCAAGCATGGGTTAAAGTGGCATCGTAAGGCGTGAGTAGATCTGGAAATCATTGATATATATAGTAAATGGGATTCATACGAGGGCGGGATATTTTCTATAAAAAAGGCCGGCTTCGAATGACGAAGCCGGCCTTCCGGTAAAAAGGAATTAACCTAAACGGAATTTTTCAACTTTGATTCCCGGGGCCGGATCGGTATAACCGAGCTGATTATCTTGATCGTCTGTTCCGTTTTGCAGCTCGGAAAAGGCCGGGATCACGGCCGGGGTCGGCATGATGTTGATGATAACCGGGACAAAACCGTCGATATGCATGGTCTGCATGGGCTGCTGGGGAATCGGCAGCGGGTTGCCGTTTTGATCGCGTTCGATCTGAAGGTCGAGCAAACGGGCGTTCAGGTTGATACCGCCGACATCCCGCGTTTCGCCGGCCGCGGGGCTGGCCGGGACCAGGGCCCCCTGGGCCGTGAGGATGAAGCCTTTATCTTTGGCCGAAAGCCGCTTGATCAGAGACGTTAGTCCACCTTTGAATTGCGCTGCGCGGATCGCAACATGGTCTTCCCCAGAGAGTTCCCGGTGTTCATGATCAAGGGCTTCCTTGATCTGGTCGCGCGTCCCTTCATTCAAAATGTCATCTCGGATGGAAAATTCACCTGCGGCCGCGATGCCGAAGATGCGGTGTTTGATCGCCGACTCATCCCGCACCAGCACGCGCGGGTTTTGGATAATCCCGAGTTCTGCAAGGATACTCTGAGTCTGGGCCGCTTCGGCCGCGGTCATCTCTCGTGTCAGCAAAACAATCGACCGGGGCGCATTTTTGCCGTCGATCTTGAATTCCTCTTCGATTTCATCGGAGGTTTCCCCGTTTTTATCGATACGCCGGGCATCGATCAGGGTAATCTGTCCGGTGCCGGGATTATAAATCGCCCGGGCGAACCGCCAGCGGCCCATGGTCCCGCCGTTGATATAATTCGGGCCCAGGACCTGCTGCAGAACCGGATCAGCCAATCCCGCCGCGAATTCCAGTGACATCGCCGCAAAGTCCGGCGTGGCCCGCGCTACTTGTGGATTGGCCGCATCCAATAAACTTTGAGTGACGCTTTGGGCGACCTCAAGTTGTTCTTGCGGGTTGAGAGTTGATTCGGGAAGATTGGCGATATCGATCCCACTTGCCTCGGCAGCGGCAACCAGTCGTTCATGGGCCTGCTGCAGTTCAGGATTGGAACTTGTGGCCAGCATGCCTAATATCCCGGTTGTGACCAATATGGAATACCAATCATCAAGAGGAAAATCATCATTATCATCAGGCAATTTATTGGTCAGATCATCGCGGATCAAGATGCCCGCAGTCAGAATACCGGCTATGGCAGCAATGATCACGACATTCCAAGGGACCTCTTGGCTTTCATCCTGATGAGATGCTGTTTGCAACTGGCGCTCGCGTGTTTCAAGGGCCTGGGCCGCGATCTCTGACTGTGGATGATTTGCCAGGGCGGCCAGGATTTCTAAGTTGGTCAGTTCCCCGCTTTCGAGCATGGGCACGAAAAAGTCATTCAGGACATAATCACTGACGCCGGCGAAGCGCGCGTCTTGGTCCCGCAGGCGTTCGATTTGAATCAGGGCCTGTTCGACTGCTGCGGGGTCCGTGACATAGGCCGTGATGTGGCGGACGATGTCTTGTTGGGCTTCCGGGGAAGTTTCCGACTGGATGGCGTCGATAGCCGACTCGATATTGTTGACCTTTAATTGTTCGGTCACGAAAGTCGGGTCGACGGCACGCTCAACGACCGCTGTTTCTGTTGACAGCGACGCATCGGCATTCTCCACGCCGACCCAGGTCACGGTCTGATGTTCCCCGGCCGGGGCTTGGGCCGCTTGGACATCTGCGTCCATGTCAGCCATGCCGGCGGCACCGGCCGTGAGAAGACCGGCGGTCACCAGTGAGCCTAGGGTCCAATTTCGCCCATTGGCCGAGACACCGCCGGCAAAATATTTGCGCGGGATCTCTTTATGTTCGTATTCGTCATAATCGGCGCGGATCATGTCAAAGACCCCGACCCGGAAGGCGTCCATGTATTGTTCGTAAATGGCGAGCTTCTTTTGCTTTTCTTCCGTATCGATGCCTTTGACCTTGGCCTGATCAACATAGACCTGCCCTAATAGCG
>CAZBSU010000282.1:0-2201 GCA_964494745.1 uncultured Planctomycetales bacterium
TATAAAAAATTTTATGCTGCCGAATCCAAATTGCGCCGGGAATGCAAATTGCCGCCATTTATCCATCTGGTCGCCTTTCGCTTGCGCGGAAAACAGAAACAAAGGGTTTGCGACCGGGCCCAGGCGGTTTATGATAATTTAAGCGCCGCCAAGGATGCGGATATGGAGGTCGCGCAACCCCAGCCGGATTTTGTGCCGAAGCTGCGGGACATGTACCGGTTCACGGTTATGGTCAAGGGCAAGTCTTTGAAAAAGATGATCCCCCTGATCAAGCAGGCCTCGCGGCGTGTCCGCAGCGGCGCGGGTATTGTGGAGACGATCGACGTAAATCCGTGACGGTTGGGCATACCTCACGCGGGAAGGGATCACCGGTTTGCATGACTTATGAGAGGTGACGCTTCATCTGGAGCCGGGATTTCGGGACACTGGTGAATAGGGGGGAGTTATGAATATTATTTTTTTCGGCAGCGATGATTTTGCTGCGGCCAATCTGCAGGGAATCGTCGATGGGACGCATAAGGTCTTGGCCTGCGTGACCCAGCCGGACCGTCCGAGAGGAAGGGGGCTTCAGCTGACGCCGTCGCCGGTCAAGGTCTGCGCCCGGGATAATGACCTGGCGATTTGGCAGCCGGCCGGTTTAACAGAGGGCGATATCGCGGGCGAACTGGCCGCTTACAACGCCGACCTTTTTGTCGTGATCGCTTACGGTCTTCTTCTGCCGCCGGCGATTCTGGATATCCCGCATTTGTTCTGCCTCAACGCGCATGCCTCGCTGCTGCCGAAATACCGGGGGGCGGCACCGATCCACTGGGCGATCATCAACGGGGAGGCCGAGACCGGGGTGACGATGATCCGGATGACACCCAAGCTGGACGCCGGGGATATCATCTCCCAGGAATCCATCCCGGTCGAGCCCGAGGATACCACGGCCACTTTGCGGTCAAAATTGGCCCAGCTCAGCGCGGATTGTCTGCTGGCGACACTGGACCAAATTGAAGCCGGTCAGGCCCGTTTTATCCCGCAGGATTCGTCGGCCGCGACCTATGCCCCCAAGTTGGACAAGGAGACCTCCCGGATCGACTGGTCAGATCCTGCCGCCCGGATCAATAACCTGATTCGCGGGCTTCTGCCCAAACCCGCGGCCCACACTTTTCTGGATGGGAAAATGATCAAGATCCTGAGGGCCGAGTCAACACCGGTATCCCCTGAGGCGGCCCAGCCCGGTCAAATCCTGGATATCTCGCCGGCCGGTATCCTGGTGGGCACCGGCAAAGGCACATTATTGCTCGTTGAGGTGCGTCCCGAATCTTCACGCGATATGACGGCCTCCGCTTTTGCCGCCGGGCACCGGATCATGCCGGGCCGAAAATTCGGCTGATTTTCAGCCCGTTTTGTCCCTCTGAGATCGACGCTGATATCCCCAAGCCGTCTTCCTAAAATTATTTTGAATTCATTTGGCATTATGTTATAATCGGTCGACTTTCAGCCGGATAACGAGTTTGTTGCGTTCCTTGGGTTCATTGAGTTTATTGCCTTAACGCAACAAACTTAATGAAGGCAATCAATCCTTTTCAGTTAACATGTCCGAACTCCGCAAAGATCCGATTTTAAGACGCTGGGTAATTATCGCCCAGAAACGCGCCCGGCGGCCTGGGACGTTTATCGATGCGCATATGCGTATCCATCAGAAGAGCATCCCCCAGCAGGAATGCCCTTTTTGTCATAATCAGGACCCGGAGATCTTTGCCTTACGCGAAGGCGAGGGGGCTTGGAAGGTCAAGGTCGTGCCGCATGGATCGCCGACGGTGCGGATCTATGACAAATTTCAGCGCCGCGGTCACGGCCCGTATGATGTCATCAATGCCTACGGCACCCATGAGGTCGTGATCGAGACGCCCGCCCATATCCCCGGCATGGCGGACATGACCGAGCAGCAGATCAAAGATGTCCTGTCCGTTTACGTTCAGCGTCTGGGGAACCTGCGCAAGAACCAGAATCTGCGCTATGCCGTGATTTTCAAGAATTACGGCCTGGCCGCCGGTGACCGGGTGATCGGTCACGCGCGCTCCCTGATCCTGGCCACAGCCGTGACGCCGATCCGGATCAAGGACAAAATGATCGGGGCGAAGCGGTATTTTGATTATCATGACCGGTGCGTCTTTTGCGACATGGTCCGTCAGGAACTGGAACAACGGGAAAGG
>CAZBSU010000283.1:0-2173 GCA_964494745.1 uncultured Planctomycetales bacterium
CGCCTTGACGCTCGGGGCGATGGTCTCCTGCCAATAAGGCAAAAACCTTTTGACCGTGAGCTCAAGGCTTTCCGTGCAGGGGATGTCGGACTCAGGCAACCCCCGATATTTATCTTCCAGCCCGGGATAGCGTTTATCCGTCTTTTCCAAGGCCGGGGGACAGGCATTGTAGCTCCGGCGCCAGACTAAGACTTGATCTTCCCCGTACTTCTGGGCCGTCTCGGCCTTATTCAGTCCCTGCAAAGCACCATAATGACGTTCATTCAACCGCCAGGAACGCCTGACCGGGACCCACATCAAATCCATCTCATCCAGGGTGATCCATAAGGTGCGGATCGCCCGTTTCAAAACCGAGGTATAGGCGAGATCAAAAATATACCCCTCTTGCTTAAGGACCTCGCCGGCGGCGTGGGCCTCTTCGATGCCCTTGTCGGACAAATCCACATCCGTCCAACCCGTAAAAAGGTTCGCCTTGTTCCAGACACTTTCCCCGTGTCGAAGCAAAACAAGTTTAAACACAGCCATCCGTTACCTCCCCTGTTAGAATTCCGATGCATCTCTTCCCAACGGATGAATGCCTTCATCCGGGTGATTCGAAACATGCGGCCAAGCATGCGACCTGGACAATCACCGCCGGACCGGCGGTCCCGCCTGAATTAAAACTGGACCTGCGGAACTTGACGCGCGGCGTCATCCGCCTCGAAATAAACCGCCGGCTCGGGGACTCCGGCCAAGGACGTAAAAAACCGACCGAAAAAAGTCCGGCGAAAAGTATTGAAATCTCGGACCGCCTGATTATAACGCATCCGTTCCACCGCAATGCGGTTTTCGGTGCCTTCCAGCTGACTCTGAAGCGCCAGAAAATTTTGATTGGATTTCAATTGCGGATAATTTTCTGCCACCAGCAACAGCCGCGATAAGGCCCCGCTCATCGCATTGGCGTTGGCAATCTTATCCGGGACGGAGGGGCTTTGGCCCCACTGGCTGCGCAGGCGGGTGACTTCGGTAAAGATATCCTTTTCCTGCCGGGCAAAGCCCTTGACCGTATTGACCAAATTCGGGATGAGATCATTGCGGCGCTGAAGCTGATTTTCGACCTGAGCCCAAGCCGACTTAACATTTTCATCCTTGGTGATGGCCGTATCATAGCCTGACCGGATCCAGCCAAAGGCCATAAAAAAGACAAGCAGAAGAATCCCGATGACGATCAAAACTTTTTTCATCTATTGCCTCCCTTTTGCTAATAATGACGTTTCAAAAACTACCAACTCCCTGAGGCGCCGCCGCCGCCGCTCAGTCCGCCGCCGAATCCGCCGAACCCCCCGCCGAAACCGCCGCCGAATCCGCCCGGGCCCGATCCATATCCGGACCAGTAACCACCGCGCCGTCCGCCCCCCATAAGGGAACCCCACAATAAAATGGTCAATAACCCGCCGCCGCGCCCGCTAGCGATCATGACAAACAAAAAAAGGATAAACAGAAAACGCAATATCCCTTCGACGAAGCTCGGTTGGCGCTGAAGGGCCTGTCCGATTTGAGGCGGAGCGCCCGTAATGCTGACCCCCGCGTCCTGGGCGATCAGGCTGACAATGGCCCCGGCCCCCTGGGCAATCCCCTGCGAAAAACGGCCGGCCCTGAACTCAGGCAGGATCATCTGGTCAATAATCTGCTGGCTCAAAAGGTCCGTCAGGACTCCCTCGAGGCCGTAGCCGTTCTCAATCCGTACCTTCCGGTCCCTGCGGGCCACGAGCAGCAGCACGCCATTGTCTTTCCCCTTTTGGCCGATCCCCCACTTTTCAAAAAGCGAGACCGCTGCCATTTCGATGGTCTGAGGCTGGGTCGTCTCAACGGTCACGACCGCAAGCTGGGCACCCGCCTTACGCTCCAACTCGCGGGCCATCCCGGCTAGGCGGGTTTCCGTGCCCGCATCGATCAGATTCGCGAAATCATTCACATATCCCAGGGGTTGACGCGGGATATCCGCGGCTGACACAGGCTGAAGGCCTGTCGCCAACAAAACCAAAATGATAAAAACATGTCGTTTCATGAATTGAATATCAGGCATCCCAACGATCGATCCGGGTACTGAGCCGGGTCAGATCCTCGATATACCGCCCCAGATAATCGTCAACCGCGTGCTTGCCGATACGGGCATCATCGGTTTTGTCCCTGT
>CAZBSU010000284.1:0-2161 GCA_964494745.1 uncultured Planctomycetales bacterium
GCATTAACGTAGTCATCCCTCAATAAAAGAAAGGTCTTTTCTATGACGCAGAAGCCTATTCATCAGCAAATTTTTTTATGGGTTGAGACGATCATGGCCGTGCGCATCTTATTGTTCGCCGCTCCGGTTTTGATTTATAAATGCCAGACCGCCTCCGCGTGGGGGTCATCGCAGGATTGGTGGGTGATGGGGACCGCCCTGGTTTCCTTGGCCTATCTGATAGCCGGCGCGTGTTCCTTGTCCGGTTATCAGCACTGGCGGATACTGCAATACGCGGCGGCCGCTATGACAATTGTATTAACCGGGCTGTTGTATTCCGGAAACACGATATCATCAGGAATAGATATCAAGGCCGTTATCCCGGCGGGGCTTTCTGTTCTGATTGTTTTCTATGTGTATCTGACCAGGGAGCGTCCGGCGGTTTAATCCGGGGTCCCATTCCCAGGCGGGTGCCCCGGCAAAGTCATCTGATGGTTTTTGGCTTATCTCTTTTTAGGAGCAGGCTTCAGATCACAGGCCTTTAAACTTTCTGGAGGTCGCCATGAACAAGACAAAATTGATCATTAAAAGTATCGGGGCGAGTTTAGCCGTTCTCTTTTCGTTGACTTTTTTTGAGTACCTGATTCTTCTGCTCCTAAATGAATTTTATGCCTTCCATATGGCCTTGTTGGCCAGTTTGTTGATATTGTCCGTTAGCGCGGTCGGATTGATCCGCTTGCAGGAATGGGCTCGCCAGCTCACCATCGTTTTTTCGGCCTTTATGGCGTCCTTGCAGATCGGGATGCTTTTTCTTTATCCGGGATTGGTTGAGCCGTTGTATATCTTTGTCAATCTGGGGACGATATATCTATTGAATCAGCTGCAGGTGATGGCTCAGTTTAAGTCCGAATTGGGTTTCGAACGCAAGAGCATCTTGGTCGTGGATGATGACGAAGGTTTTCTTAAAACCGTCAGTCGCATGCTCTTGCCCAGAGGTTACAGCGTGCTTACTGCCACGACCGGCGAACGCGGGATCCAGATCGCCAAGTTTCAGAAACCCGATTTGATTATATTGGACGTCATTTTACCCGGTATCAAGGGGCGCGAGGCATGCGCGATCCTTAAGGAAAATGAACTCACGCGAAATATCCCGGTTATTTTTGTAACGGCCAAGGATTCCCCGGATGATGTGGCCGCCGAGATGGCGGTGGGGGGGGACTCGCATCTCTTGAAGCCCATTGACGCCAAGACCCTTTTAACCGCGGTCAAAAGCTGCCTGGAGGGCTGAGCCGGCAGGATGGAGGGCCAATCGAAAATGTTCCAAGGAAAAAGAGGCATATTCGTCATCGGTTACCTGCTTGTGCTTTGTTACGGGCTTATGCTGATTTGGTTGTCCCGTAACGGAAGTATCCCTTTTATTGAGCTGCTTCTTTTGTTGACGATGATCGTCGCATTGGTCGGCTTTATCCGGAATCAAGCCTGGGCGTCCCGGGTTCTTGTTTTTGCCGGCGGCGCCGGTTTGCTTTATATTGTTGTGCGGGGCTTTGTCTTGGCGGGGCGGATCGATATCATTCCGGAAGTCATTTTCTTTTTAATGTCGTTGACCGTGATGGCCTTCTTCAGCCTGCCGGTTTTAAGCCGGCAGGGCTTCGGCACGGGGGTCTATCCATGGACCTTATTGATCGTTGACGATGATCGGGCCTTGCTGAAATTGCTGGAATCGAATTTCAGACGTTACGGTATCTTTGTCCTGACAGCGGACACCGGAGAGAAGGGCCTGTTTTTGGCGGACCGGCACAAACCGGACCTGATCATCCTGGATGTTATCTTGCCGAAAATGAAAGGCCGCGAGGTATGTGCCCGGCTCAAAGAGGCCCCTCAAACGAGCAATATCCCGGTCATCTTTCTGACGGCCAAGAATTCTATGGATGATGTCCAGGCGGAGATCGCGGCCGGGGCGCATGCGCATATTACCAAGCCTGTCGATTTTAAGGACCTTTTCTCCCAGGTCAAAAAGATTTTAAGCGTTTAAAAAGGGCCTTTACGGACAACCTAGTCATTGGTATCATGGGTTGTCTTTTTTTAATATACATATCCGTGGTCAGTCCGCGGCCCATTTTAAGCGAAGCGGCCGTTCATGATCTTTGATGAAGAGAAACCGGCATTGTTTGGGGCGGATGTC
>CAZBSU010000285.1:0-2114 GCA_964494745.1 uncultured Planctomycetales bacterium
GATCGCCGGACGGCCGCCGCGAGCCGCATTCATATTCAAGGTCTTTCCGTTCACTGTCGAGACAGTGAAATTCGGGGCCTCCTTTCCCAACAAGGGATGGCTAAATCTGAGAAACTGTCCCTGAACAGGAGCGTTCGCCATCATCCCGAAGAAAATCATCGTTAATAACACCGCGCGCTTAAAAAATGGCATTTTTCGGTTACCTTCAGCCCTTCTTCCCTAAATGAATACATTCAGGACAGATCATCGTCTTTTACGTTCGCTTTTATCCAATTCAGATAATCGTCGTGTCCAGCCTCGATCGGTAAGGCCAAAATCTCCGGCACCTCATAACTGTGTTGGGACCTCGCCGCCGCTACGATCCTGGACATCAACGGGCGCCTGCTCTTAACGAGAAGCAATACCTCCCGGGATTCATCGATCCGGCCTTCCCACCAGAACAAAGAGGTGACCCCGGGGATCATGTTCACGCAGGCCGCCAACCGTTCGGTCAGCAAATGCCGGGAAATTTTTTGGGCCTCTGCCTGATCACGTGCCGTTATCATCACAACGA
This sequence comes from uncultured Planctomycetales bacterium, assembly GCA_964494745.1. Classification (GTDB taxonomy): domain Bacteria; phylum Omnitrophota; class Gorgyraeia; order Zapsychrales; family JANLHA01; genus CAZBSU01. The sequence goes on from CAZBSU010000285.1 coordinate 554, forward strand.
TAGCATCTGTCGTCATCCGCCAAGACCTCTCTTCACAAATAAATAAAATATCCCATCCCGACTCTACCGATTATATCGGGATATTTTTCTTTTGCAACGTATAAAATACCTGCTTATGGGCCTAGCATGATCAGGGATAAATGGCGCCCGGCCTCTTTTCCTTCCCGACGATACGAAAAAAAATCTTCACAACAACAGGTGCATACCGGGGATATAAAGATATTTTGCTCCCGCAGACCGCCCCGGACCAGTTGATTTTTGTTAACCAGGGCCAGATCGAGGTAAGGATGACCGTCCCTGCGCTGAATCTCCTCAGGGAAAAAAGAAAGGAAGTCCTCGCCCACCCGGTAACAACACGGCCGAATTCCGGGCCCGAAATAGGCCATGATATCCGCGGGATCGGAGCGGAACCGCCGTTGCATGACCCGAATGGCGTTGGAGGCAATCTTCTGGCGGCTGCCCTGCCAGCCCGCATGGATCAAACCGATGCATGTTCGCTGCGGGTCATAAAAAAAGACCGGCAGGCAATCAGCGGTACGGATACTCAGGGCCACTCGGGGCAAATCGGTCACAAGCCCGTCTGCCCGGGGTTCGTCACGTCCGCATTCGTCGGGACGGTCGATCACCCATATATCACGGCCGTGCACCTGACGGACAGACGCAAGCTGATCATAAACGGGAAAATGTCTGGCGAGATATTCTTTTTGGTCTCGGTGAAGAAACGGTTCATTCTGATCAGCACGGAAATCGATTCCGCGATCAGACATGAACGTCTCGACATGCGGCGGGAAAAATCTATGGCTCCGGATTGGCTTCATGTGTTGGATCGGCTGTTTCTCCTTCCAGGATCTGGGCGGGCCCGGCCATGATCTGAGGATGACCTTTTTTATATTGGTCGATATGCCGGATCTTCGTATCCAGCTGACGAAAACTTTTTTCGCGTACATCCCGATACTGGCTTTCCAGCTTATCCAAGGCCTCCCCTAATTTGTCGAAACGGTCCTTAAATTTCACGTAAATATTGGCAAACTGCTCGATCAGCGTGATGATCTTGCGGATATCCTTCTCATATCGGAAATTTTCGTGCGCCTGGCGGATGATACTCAGCATCGCGTAAAGGGTGAACGGTGAACAAAGAACCACTTTCTGGCTCAAAGAGACATCCAGCAACTCCGGATGGCGTTCCTGAATAAAGCCAAAGACCTGTTCGTTCGGGATGAAAAGCAGGACAAAATCAAGGGTCTTCTCCGCCGGATTGATATAGTCGCGATCCTGTATCTCCTTGATCCGTTCTTTCACGTTCTGAAAAAAGTCCTTTTCGAAACGTTCCTGCTCGGAGGATTCAGCGGCATTCACCATGCGCATGTAATTATTCAGCGGAAATTTGACGTCCATGTTGATTTTGAATTTTTCCGGCAGGAGAAAAGTAAAATCCGGCTTGGTGGCGGCCTGGGCCATCTTCTTCTGCTTAATATAGTTAACGCCTTCAATCAGACCGGCGAACCGGATGATGTCGTCGGCCATCCGCTCTCCCCACTGACCGCGCAGTTTGACATTACCG
>CAZBSU010000286.1:0-2108 GCA_964494745.1 uncultured Planctomycetales bacterium
ATCATGGTCCGGATGTTCATATATGAGAACCGGCGTGAATTCGGTCTTCAGGCGTTCATAAAACCGGCGCTGCGAGCTCAGGCAGGCTTCGTCGCCAAGCGGACGGCAAGGCATATCCGTAGATTTATAGAAGACCATGCCGGCTTTATCAAGGTGTTGATGCAAATGATCCATTTGTCCGGTGTCCGTTACCGGATAATACATCAATTCATCGGCCCGGCGAGGAGAGAACAGGAGCACGGTCGGATTTGATACCCAAATCGGGCCCTTAAGATGATGAGGATGTTGGAGCACATAACGCTGAAAAAGACTCGAACGCGGCAAAGGAAAATTTAATTCGGTCAGCCGCTTCAATTGGATAACGCTGATCATAACCAGAATGCAGACAATTAATGCGGCGGAAATCTTCTTGTTTTTCCGGATAAATAAACGGGCCCATTGTGTGAATCCAAAAGCGCTATACAGATAGATGAACGGCAAGGCCGTGATGTAAAAACGCGGCAGGGCTACCGGCCACCAGCCGATCCAGGCAAAGGACGCGATCCCTGCTGCGGCCAGGACCAGACGGGGTCGGCTGGGATATTTTAGCCCAAACCATAAACCGATCGGCCAGAAGGCAAGAATCCAGTTTTCCTGCCGTAACAAGGTCATCAGACACATGCAGATCTCTTCATGCCAGACAAAGGGAATCTGTCCATAGACCTTGCGGGCATCGAAAAACGGTTGAAGGACATGGCCATACATGAAATGATGATAAATGAAAAACGGCAGACCGGTCAGGATCAGCCCAATCAAAAATTGTTTAAAACGCCGGGAAAGCATGACCGGCCCTTTACGCCAGGATCCGAATAAACCCAAGGCCGCAATGGGGAAGAATTGCGTGAACTTCAAGAAAAAAGCCATGCAGGCGGTCATACCGGCCATCCCATGACGGCGCCTGAAAAAAAGATAAACCGCCCAAAGGCCAACGGTCGATGCCATGATATCCGGGAACAAAAATTGGCCGTAATAATAGTTTGTGGGAGAAAGCATCAGCAAAAAGACGGCTAATGTCGCAGTCCCCTTGCTGAAAAATCGCTCACCTAATCGATATATGATCCAAATCTGGGCCAGAATACAAGCCAAATTGAGAAAGCGACCTGCCGCGGTCGGATCGAGCCCGCCTTTAGCGAACATGCCGAGTAGAACCGGCCACAGCACCGGTCGAAAGGGCTCGATCAAACCGCTGCGACCGGCGCTGAAAAGATACCTCCCCATCAAGATATAGGCCGCTCCGTCCCATGACGGAAAATGGGTGAAGGAGGCTAACAGCCGCAGGAGAACCGCCGCCAGCATGGTCATAAAAACAAAATTTCGGGACGAGACAATCCCGCCAAGATTCTTATTCAGCTTCACGCCGAGGCCTCCCTTCGCCCTGTTTGCCGCTTTGCATGTTCGCCTTATTTTGTGCCGGCCGGTAAAATAGCCAGATGACCGGGCGTCGCCGTTTGTCATAGAACGACAGACCCACGTTTTCCCGGATAACGGATACGAGTTTTGGGCCTAAACCTTCCACCTTCTGGATGCTGACGGGATCGACATCTTTGCCGGTCCAGGCATCGAGTTGGACAAATAAAGGTCCGGGATACGTCCGCACGACGGCCCGCAGATCTTGAATCCTATCCGGCAAGAAAACGATCCGCCCTCCCTTGTCTTCAATCTTATCTCCGAGCCAAAATCGGAAATGCCGGGGAGAACGGCAGATCAAAAGCATATTATCATCAAGCCTGGATTCAATATACTGGGCAGCGCGATCATAACCCCAATACGTGGAATAACGCCCCTCCAAATACCCCCGGATTTTCGGGACAAATCCCAAATAAGACAAAACAATCAACATCAAAATTATGTGGGTGGCACGCCGATAGGCATCGGGGGGACGGAATATCCGTGACAAAGCCGCATCCATACCGATCGCGGTTATCAACAGGATCGGCGGGATGAGCATTAAGGCATAGCGCAGGGCCTTCTCCGGAACAATGGACAGGCTGACAAGGATAACAAAAAACCAGGCCAAAAGCCCCCGCCCCGATGAGGAATTTTCACGGAAGACCACCATAAGACCTATT
>CAZBSU010000287.1:0-2104 GCA_964494745.1 uncultured Planctomycetales bacterium
GGCCAGGGCCAAATATATCGTCCCCCCGGATCCGGAAATAACTGGTCCACGGCGATAAAGGCGATCACCAGTTTAAAGGCATTGTCATTGAACGCCCCCAAGAACTGGGTTACCAGCAGGGCCTGAAAACCTTTCTTGCTGACATGATTATCGCTCATGAGATTCCCCTTATCATGATGCTGTCCTTTGTGATACGGCCGCCGGACGCATGTCCTATCCTATTGGATTTTTTCCAGCCATCCGGTTAATCGGCGCGCCAATTCTTTTTGCTGCTGCGGGGTGATGTCCTTCAAAAGATTCCTTAGGGCCGCGTTATATCCGGGCCAGACATCATCCAGCAGGCGTGAACCTTTTACCGTGATCTTAATCAGGTTGACTCGCCGGTCGTCTTTCTGCGGATGGCGGGTCACCAGCCCTTCCTTTTCCAACTTGTCCAACATTTTTGTCATATTGGAGGGAGTCACGATCAGATGCTTGCTGATATCCACCTGGCGGATGCCCTGCGGTCCGCCCTGGTGTTTGATGGCGATGAGGATGTTCATCTTTCCGATCGTTAAATGATATGTATTCAGGTAGGCTGCCACCTTGTTGGAGATGACGTTATAGAGAAGAGCCAGGCTGTAGATGATTTCTTCGTGATGACGCCCCGCCCCGGGTTGGACTCCGAATGTTTTGAGATCGACCATAATGATTTCCTCAACAATAAAATAAGTTTACCATTCAACTATTAAGTTGTCAATAAATCAGGCCTTTTTTTATACTCACATCCTCAAAAACCGGCCTCATGCCACGCCTAAAGCCTCCTTCATAGCGCCAGACCTGACAAAAAGTAAATAAGGCTTAAAGAAAGAAAACTCATCAAAGCCGTCAGGACCACCATCCCAGTCAGCTCTTCGATCTTATATCGGTACCTTTCAGCGAAAATGGCAATGGAGATCGCGGCCGGTATCCCGCTTTGCAAAAACAAAAATTGATTTAATTGGGCATGGGAATGCCCCACAACAATGATCATGAGGAATGTCACCACCGGCAATGCGATAACCCGAAAAAGGGTGCAGGGCAGGGCCTTCCTTATATTTTCCCAGGAATAATGATCGAAGACGAACATGCCCAGCATAAAGATCGCCGTGCCTGAGGCGGTCCGCCCCAAAAGCGACAAGGCATCAAAAAGAAAGTCGATCCGGATCCCGGCCAGGGAACAGGCCAGGCCCGAAAGAACGGACAGGATCAGCGGGCTTCTTAAAACCCTGAGCAAAACGGAAGATTCTTTGTTCTTTGGGGTGACAAACTCAAACAGGGTCAGCGTCGTTGCGATACCGAAACTGCCCAACAAGGCCGCCGTGACAACCGCCCGTTCCAGGCCCTACTCTCCGTAAACCGATTCAAAAAAGGGAATCCCAAAAAAGGCATTGCTGCCGAAAAGGACTGAGATGCCCAACAAAGCCATACCGTCCTTGGATAAGAACCGGGAAAGCCACATGATCCAGATGATGGCAAAAAGGATGATCAACGGCAGCAGCGATCCGATCAGCAACCAGGGATCGACGCCGCTCAGATCAAGATTGGCGAGTTTGATAAAAAACAGGGCCGGCAAACCAAAATGATACAACACACCGGCCTTGCGGCTGACCCAACCGGCCAGGATGATCATGGCCAAGGTCGTCAAACTAAGAATAAAAACAGAGACCTGCATAACAATACCCCCATACTTTAATATCATCCCCGGCTACGCCTGAACGGCCCGCGTGATCGCAGTTTATAATGTTTGACGATCAACCGCATGCGCCGGTCCAGATCCGTGGCATAGAGGTCGGCAAAATAAGCCGGCCCGCCGTAAACCAGCGAAGCGGCATTGACCACATTCCAGGCCGCGTTCAGCGCGTGCCCAGCCACGCCTTTGCGGGCGAACCAGTAATCCTTCATGACATAAAGAGATTTGTAATAATATTCAGCCGTATCCTGATTATTCCCTAAAAGCTTGATCGCGGCGACATCGGTTTCGAAATGTTTCTCCGGCGGGGAACTGGGCAAATCATATTCGATATGCGCCAATTCATGCACGATCACGCTTCCGAAGATCCGGAACCGGTCATGATAATAATTC
>CAZBSU010000288.1:0-2102 GCA_964494745.1 uncultured Planctomycetales bacterium
TAAGGTTTTAAAAAGCAACGGCGTTGAAGCGCAACAGGTGAGTAAATGCGGCGACGGCCAGGGCGATCTCATGAATTTGATACGCAATGGCGAGATCCGGTTGATGATCAATACCCCGTCGGGTGAGCGTAGCCAGTCGGATATGCGCACCTTAAGGGCCGCGGCCATCATGCACAATATCCCCTGCATCACGACATTGCAGGGCGCCTCGGCCGCGGTGAACGGCATGGACGCCCGCGCACAGAAGGATTTTGCGGTGCAGTCCCTACAAGAGTATTATAAGAACTCAAAGTGCTGAAAGGGAGAGAAGCAATAAGAAGGGTGATTGGGTTTAGACTGTCATTTTGATATGGGGCCTCATTGTCTTAGGGACTTGGAGGTTAAAAGATTGAGATATTGGGTAGGATGGTGTTTGTTTTTTTGAATTAATGGCATCAAAGCCATAGAAGACATAGCAGTTTTAATACCTTGGGAGTTAAGAATGTGCGGCATCATCGGGATCAGCAGTCATAAGGAAGCGGCCAAATTGGCCTTCATGGGCTTGTATGCCTTACAGCACCGGGGCGAAGAGGCGGCGGGGATTATTTCCTATGACGGCAGGCATGTTCATTCCATCAAGGAGCCCGGGCTGGTCGCGGATCATGTCAATGAGCAGAGCTTGAGCAAACTCAAAGGCGATACCGCGATCGGGCATACGCGGTATTCGACGACCGGTTCCAGTAACGTAAAAAATATCCAGCCCTTTTGGGTCACGCACCGCAAGCGCCCGGTGGCGGTGGCGCATAACGGAAACTTGACCAACACGGCGGAACTGCATAAATCCCTGGAAGAGGGGGGCTCGATCTTTCAAACCACGATGGATTCCGAGCTGATCGTGCATTTATTGGCCAAGAATCAACGCGAGGATATCAAGGAATGGTTCGGCGCGGTCCTGCCGCAGTTGCGGGGCGCGTTTTCCCTGGTCTTTTTGATCGGGGACACGCTGGTGGGGACGCGGGACCCGAACGGTTTTCGGCCTTTATGCCTGGGCAGTCTCAACGGATCCAAGGTCTTGGCCAGCGAGACCTGCGCCCTGGATCTGATGGGCGCGAGGTTCGTGCGTGAGGTCGAACCCGGTGAGATCGTGTTCATTAAGGGCGGAAAGGTGGAAAGCAGTTTTTTTACCCTCGGGGAGAAAAAGGCCCAATGTATTTTTGAGAATATCTATTTTTCCCGGCCGGACAGTTTTATCTTCCATGATACTGTCTACGCCGTGCGCAAGCGGCTGGGCGTCCGGCTGGCCAAGGAACATCCGGTTAAAAAAGCGGATTTTGTCATGGCCATCCCGGATTCGGGCAATTACGCGGCGTTGGGTTACGCCCAGGAATCGGGCCTGCCGTTTGAGATCGGGATGATCCGCAATCATTACATCGGCCGCACCTTTATCCAGCCGTCGCAGTTCCTGCGGGATTTTCGGGTGAAGGTCAAACTCAATCCAATCTCCACCAGCCTGAAAGACAAACGCATCGTCGTGGTCGAGGATTCGATCGTGCGGGGCACGACCAGCCGCAGCCGGATTGATGTCCTGCGGAAGGCCGGCGCCAAGGAGATTCATTTGCGGATCAGCTGCCCGCCGATCCGGTTTCCGTGCTTTTACGGGATCGATTTTCCGAGCAGACAGGAGCTGATCGCCTCCCGCAAGACGGTCAAGGCCATTGCCGATTTCATTAAGGTCGATTCCCTGGAGTATCTGAGTCAGGCCGGTATGATCGAGGTCATGAAACACGGATCGGATTTTTGCCATGCCTGTTTCAGCGGCGAATATCCGGTCAAAATTCCCAGAAGACAAACCAAATATGTGCTTGAACGCAAATAGGGGGTCGCGCGATGAGTAAATTTATTTTTGTGACGGGCGGGGTTGTTTCGAGTCTGGGCAAAGGCATCGCGGCGGCCTCGATCGGCAAATTACTGGAGACCCGGGGGTTGAAGACCACGATCATCAAATGCGACCCTTATATCAACGTCGATCCCGGCACCATGAATCCCTTTCAGCACGGCGAGGTCTACGTGACCGATGACGGCGCGGAAACGGACCTGGATTTGGGCCATTATGAGCGGTTCAC
>CAZBSU010000289.1:0-2070 GCA_964494745.1 uncultured Planctomycetales bacterium
TCCCTTTGGCCCTTTCTTTTGAACGCCGGGTTCGCTTTTGCCGCCAATGGAAGGCCCTTTTCCCGGCGATATTGATCACCGCCGCCGTTTTTATCGTCTGGGATCATTTTTTTACCGTTTGGGGGATATGGGGGTTCAATCGCGCCTATTTGCTTGGGGTGAGGATATTTGTATTGCCGCTGGAGGAGATTCTCTTTTTTATCTGTATCCCGTATGCCTGTCTTTTTATTTATGAAGTGGTGCGCTATTTCGACCGCGGACAAATCCTGCGTCCCGCCGTCAAGCCGTTGACGTATGTCCTTATCCTTTTTCTTTTGCTGGCGGCCTTGGCAAGCCCGGCCCGCACTTATACGGTGATCACCTTTCTGGCGCTGGCGGTTTATCTTTTCGGGCATGCCTTCCTGCTTCCGGAAAGATACATGGCGCATTTTTATTTGATGTATTTCATTTCTTTGGTCCCGTTTTTAGTGGTCAACGGCCTACTGACCAACGGTTTGCCGGCGATCGATCCGGGACCGGTGGTTTGGTACAAAAATGCCCATAACCTGGGCATCCGGATCATCGGCATTCCTCTGGAGGATTTCTTTTATTCGATGCTGATGCTTTTGATGAACGTTAGTCTGTATGAATATTTCAAAGGCGAAAAGTCAAAGGGGAGAGAGGGAAGGAATCAAGGCGGATAGGGTCAAGGCCTTGGGGATGATTTGCTGAGATGTTAAATACCGCCTATCCAAAACGGCTGGTCACCGCGGGCGTGATTTTTTCAGCCTGGGGCTGCTGGCCAGCAAAGTGCTTGGGCAGCCCCTGGACTGGATCGTATTGCATAACAGGGCGGATGAGATAACGCTGGACGAGGCCCGGGAACAGGTCGAGCAGGATCTGCCCTCCTTGTCGGATTTATATGTTTTAGGGCTTATTCATCTCAATCGCGGGGAGCCTTCTGAAGCTCGGGATAAATTTCAGCGCATTTTGGCGGTCGATCCGGATAATCGGCAAGCCCGCTGGGGCATGGCGGAAGTCGCGCGGCGCGGGCATGATTATGTCGGCAGCCGTCAGACCCTGGAAGAGATAATCAGCCATGATCCCGGTTTCGCCCCGGACTTGATCTCCTTGGCTTATCTCGAGTATATAAATCAAGACTTTAAAAAAGCGGCGGAGGTCAGCGCCCGGGTGATTAATCTCGGACGGGATAAGGTGGATCAATCCAATTATTTGCGCGCGCACGGCCTTTATGCCGCGGCCAAGGGCATGATCGCGCATTATGGGGGGCTGTTTTCCAAGGCGGTTAACGGCGCAGCGGTGTTAAGGCATTTGAATATTATTCGACGTATTGCTCCGGGATCACCGATCGTGAATTTTGGGCTTGGCAGTTATTATCTTTTGATCCCGCCCCTTTTCGGTCGAGATCTCGATAAGGCCCGGCATTTTCTGGAACGGACCATCGCGGCCGATCCCCGTTTTTCCGATCCGTATGTGCGTTTGGCCCAGGTTTACCGCCTGAAAGGCAATCAGACAAAATATCGCGAGCTTGTTGAGAAGGCCCTTGGACTGGACCCTAAAAACGAACTGGCGTTGGATGTCAAAAATCGCACCTGCCGTTTTATTTGTTTTGACGATGGGACGGAGTGATGGACCGGGAGCACGGACACTTTCGGGCTCTTAACACGGCATTCCGGGCCTTGTCAATTTTAAAAGCCCTGATATAATAATGCTTTCAAGCCAAGAGGCGACGTGTTTTTTGGTTCCGTTCTTGATCCCCAGGGCCGAGATGGATATTTTTTGGGGAAGGCTATCGGCCCCGTAGCTCAGTTGGATAGAGCAACAGCCTTCTAAGCTGTGGGTCCCTGGTTCGAATCCAGGCGGGGTCGCTTTATTAATGCGTTTTTCAACAGGAGAGGAAAAAGAGGACCTGATCTGATGAAAATTGTTCGCGTTCTTATCATTATCTTTTTTGTCTTAGTGGTGGCTTTTTTTCTGGTCACGGATATGTATATTAAGAGCCATGGACGGAGGATGGTGCTTGATTATTTAAACCGGCATTTTGATCGGGATATTAGACTCAAATCGGTC
>CAZBSU010000290.1:0-2046 GCA_964494745.1 uncultured Planctomycetales bacterium
CCCGGCGGCGGAATTGTTGAAGACGGTCTGGAACAATTCCTTGGATTCATATAATTCCTCCTCGGTGCGGCGCAACCCCGAGACATCTTGCAGAACCCCGTCGATATAAACAACTTTCCCTTTCTCGTCCTTAACCGGAACCATGCTGACCGAACAGAGTAAGTCCTTGCCTGCCCGGTTCCTGAACCAGACCTCCTGGTGGGAAACATTCTGGGATTGGGACAATTTCTTCATGAAGGACTGGAGCTGACGCTTGTCTCTAACGATATCCTCCAGCCTGAACTGGGGGATCTTCTCGGCCGGGATCTCCAACATGTCCCGGAAAACCTTATTGGCAAATATCAGCTTCTTTTTGCCTCCGACGGCCTGCCGGAAGACCCCAATGTTGAGATTGCTCAACAGGGCCCGGAACTCTATGGTTTGAACGTCCTGCGAGGCTTGGGCTTTAGAATTTTTCATTATTTCAAATGTTCGGGTTATCGTTTAAAACGGACGTTTTTCAAAATGGCAAAAAGATTCAACAACATAACAACGGTCGTAAGGGTTATCATACAAATCCGGACCATATCGCCCCACGCCCCCTGAAGACCGGTCGGCAGGACGCCTTCGACAATATACGCCATAATGATCAGGGCGAAAAGGACAGAGAAACCGGAAAGGAAAAAGATAAACAGCGAAAATAAAAAAGAGATCAGGATCACATAAAAATTATAAAGGAAAAAATTTCCCTGGGCCATCTTGCTGGCCGCTATGCCGATTCTTTCCATGTTTTCATTCCCCCCGATAACCGCTGAATAATTTCAGATGCACAGGTTCAATCTCGCCGCCCGGCGATCCATTCATCAATGACTTTTATTCTATCATGAAGATACGGATGCGTTCGCAAAAATAACGGAATCCTGTCCGGCGAAGACGCCGTCTCGATAATTCGCAGAGATTCCCTGAGGCCGCGGGGGTCATATCCGCCCGCTGACGTGTATTTAAGGCCCAACCGGTCAGCCTCATATTCATCCTTACGGCTGTAAGCCGAAAAGATCAGGGAGATCACTTGACTGCTTGTCATGGAAAGGATCTCCTGCCCCGTGCCTTCCAGTCCAAGCTGGTTAAAAACCAAACCGCCGATGACATTATAAGCCATCACTCCCTGAAATTTTTTAATGGCATGCCGGGCGGCGCAGTGCCCCACCTCATGCCCCAGGACAGCGGCAATCTGATCGTCCGTCTGCAACTTATCCATCAAACCACTGAACACATAAATATACCCCCCTGGGGTGGTAAAGGCATTCAACTCTTTATTTTTGATCAGATAAAAATGATACGTGTAATCCTGGCGGTCCGAAACTGCGGCCACGCGTCGTCCGATCTCAGTCAAACGCCGGGCCTGGTCGGAATCCTCATCCACATTATACGCCGCCTTCAGTTTGGCGTGCACATCCCGACCCATCTGCACTTCCGTCGCAGTCGGGATAAAAATATACTCCCGGCGTTCCGTGGCGGGATTGTAGCTCGCCAATGAGGCGCATCCCGCTAAAGAAAAGACGGCAAAAAAGACCGCGCCCATGATGACGGGGCGCCTCATCATTCCAGAGACCTTGCCGCCATCGCCATGCCGGGCCATGGTCGTCTCCGCAGACGACCTACCGCTCAAATTTGACAATTTCCTGCCACCAATCACTTGAATCCCACATCCGGATACGGCGCCATAAACGGCGGGCCGTGCGGGTTTTCAGGTGACGGGGGGCCCGGGCGAAAAAATGCTCCGCCTCCTTGCTCCCCCTGTCATAATATTCTTTGGCCTGGACCAGACATTCCAGGATGTCCGCATCACGCGCCAAAAGACTTTCCGGCGTCTTCTGCTGATCATATTCCTCACGAAAAACCTTAAGCTGACGTCTGACCTCGGGATGCAGGTCGGCTATCTGGTCACGAAAGACCTTCTTTTCAGCCTCTTTGAAATCGATATAGGAATGTCCCATCTTATGCAAGTCATTAATCCGGGCCTCATGGATATCATTAAAAAGCGACATGGCCATGACCCGATAAGGG
>CAZBSU010000291.1:0-2031 GCA_964494745.1 uncultured Planctomycetales bacterium
ACCCGAACAGGCCGCGCTGACGTCAAAGGCCGCGGCGATCTTGTTATGCAAGGCGCGCTGGACCAGGCAGCCGACCGAAGGAAACGCGCTGTCCGGAGTCGTGGTCGCCACGATGATCAGCTCGACCTTATGCGCGTCGAGTTTGGCCTTTTTCAGGGCCTCCTTGGCGGCATGAATGGCCATATGGCTGGTCCGCTCTTCCTTCTCGGCGATCCGGCGTTCGTGGATGCCGGTGCGGCCGACGATCCAGGCATTGGATGTCTCAACCAGCTTTTCCAGATCATGATTATTAACAACCCGGTGCGGCACGTATTTGCCGACCGATAAAATGCCGACTTGCTTCATCATTGGATTCCGATTTCCTTTAGCAGAATGTTGAGAATGTTATGGTCAATTTCCCGTTTGGCGGCCCGGATCGCATTGCGGACCGCTTTGGGGCTGGAACGGCCGTGGCTGATCATGACAATGCCGTTGACCCCGAGCAAAGGCGCGCCGCCGTATTCGGTGTAATCGGCATAACGCTTGATCTGCTGAAGCCGCGATTTCATCAGCGCGGCCCCGAACATGGCCACCGGGCTTTTTTTGATCTCCCGGCGCAGCAAGGCGGCCGAGGCCTCCATCAGGCTCTCGGAGACCTTGATGACGACATTGCCGACAAAACCGTCCGCGATGATGCAGTCGCATCTGCCGGTGAAGATCTCGCTGGCCTCGATATTGCCCTGAAAATTGGGCAGGCGCTCGGTCATCAGGCGGTGGGTCTCTTTGATAAAATCCGTTCCCTTGGTCGCCTCCTCGCCGATATTGAGCAGGCCGACGCTGGGGTTGTCAAGCCCCAGAATCTCGCGCGCATAAACTTCGGCCATTAAGGCGGATTGAAAAAGATGATTGGGTTTAGGATCGGCATTAGCGCCGACATCGATCAGGAAGGAAAATTTTTTAAGGGTTGGGATGACCAGGCCGATACCGGGCCGCTCCACGCCCTTGAGCATGCCGAGAGTAATGGTGGAAGCGGCGACCACCGCGCCCGTGTTGCCGGCGCTGATAAAGGCGTCATACTGTGAATCCTTGAGGAGTTTGATGCCCTGGGCAATCGAGGAGTCGCGTTTCTTCCTGAGCGGGGTGATGGCGGGTTCGTCCATATTAACGACTTCCGACGCATGGACGACTTCAATCTTTTCACGCGGATACGTGTGTTTGTCAAGCTCTTCCTGGATGCGGTCTTCGATCCCCACCAGGACGACATCCACATCCATGTCATTTACGGCCATGACCACGCCCTCAACCACGGCCTGCGGGGCAAAATCGCCCCCCATCGCGTCGACGACTATCTTCAAGAACTATTCTCCGGAAATCAGTTTATTGCGTTGGATGAGCTTAGGGAGCTTGACAGCAAGCTGAATAAACTCAACGATTCAAGCAGCCCAAAAAGGCCTATTAAGATTTTTGCTTCTTTTCCTTCTTCTCGATCACGACAACCGGTTTGCCTTTGTAATATCCGCAGAACGGGCAGGCCCGATGCGCAACGATCGGCTTCTTGCAATGCGAACACGGCTGCAGTCCGGGCATATCGATCTTCCAATGGGTGCGACGCTTGCGGCTGCGCTGCTTGGAATGTTGTCTTTTAGGATGAGCCATCTAAAATACTCCTTTGAAAATGGTCTGGGTTCGATGTCATTGAAAAATTAGACATACTATAATATTATTTGTCCGAAATATCAACAGATTATTCGACATTCACGGATTTGTCCGAACGGCCGAATAAGCCCGAGCCGGTCTTTTCTTTATGAGCGCAATCGCATTGATTTTTATTGAGATTGGTGCCGCATTCCGGACAGATACCGCGGCAATCGGGCCGGCACAACTGGATCCCGGTCAGGGTAATGACCAGCTCCTGGCGCAGGTCTTCGCTGAGCTCGATAAATTCGGTCTCGGGAGTTATTTCAAAATAAAGGTCATAGCGGTCGCTGCGGGCCTTTTGGATCGGGTCCAGGCAGCGGGCGCACGAGAATTCGTATTCCGCGTCGACCTGAG
>CAZBSU010000292.1:0-2021 GCA_964494745.1 uncultured Planctomycetales bacterium
GGAAAATCTGCTCAATGATCGGCCTCGGAAAATACTAAATTTTTATACGCCAAGAGAAATATTCACTAAAGCTGTTGCGCTAGAACCTTGAACGTAAGCTGTCCCCTTTTTCTGCGGTGGTTAGCGACGAGCCGTTGAGAATGGGGGGCGCATGTGTCTTTTGGCTTGTCACATGCGGGGATTATGTGTAGAATAACATATCCTTTCGGTATCTTATCAATACATCTTGTCACGACCTGTGAATAAAGGAGAAGTCCATGAGCGGAGTTTTTGGCACGATCGGTTCAAAGGATTGCGCCCGGACGGTTTTTTACGGCACGGATTATCATTCCCATCTCGGCACCGAATACGGCGGGATGGCGATCCTCGGAGAGGACGGATTCCACCGCCGTATCCACAGCATTCAGCAAAGCCAGTACAAATCGAAATTCTTTGAGGACGGCCAGCAGTTGAAAGGCAGTAGTGGCATCGGCGTGATCAGTGACAGCGATGAGCAGCCGATCTTTCTCAATTCGCGTTTTGGTCCGTTTTGTATCGTCACGACCGGATTGATCGAAAACAAGCATGCTCTTTTGGAGGCCCTTTTTCAAAAAGGGATCTCGTTCAGTGAGGTCAGCCCGGGGGCGGTTAATGTCACTGAGCTGATTGCCAAACTTATCACCCTGGGGGACAATCTCATTGATGGTATCGAAAAGATGTTTGCCTTGATCGAGGGGTCGTGTTCGCTTCTGCTGCTGAACCACGACGGTCTTTATGCCGCGCGCGACCGCTGCGGCTACACGCCGCTGGTTATCGGTAAGAGTGATTCGGGCTGGGCCGTAAGCTCGGAATCATGTGCTCTGCCGAATTTGGGTTTTGAGACGGTCAAATTTATCGGCCCGGGAGAGATTGTGCTTTTGAAAGAGACCGGACCGGTCACCCGGACCCCGGCCCGGGATGCGATGCAGATCTGCACGTTCTTATGGATTTATACTGGATTCCCGGCGTCGGTCTATGAAGACGTCAATGTTGAAACGGTTCGCGAACGTTGCGGCCGGGCCTTGGCGCGGCGGGATAAGGCCATCGAGGTGGATATGGTTGCGGGCGTGCCCGATTCGGGCGTGGCGCATGCCATCGGATATGCTATGGAATCCGGCAAACCCTACCGCCGGCCGCTGGTCAAATACACACCCGGTTACGGCCGCAGTTATACCCCGCCGGATCAGGATATTCGCGATCACATTGCGCGCATGAAGTTGATCCCGGTTAAGGAGATTATTAAGGATCAGCGTATCGTGGTCTGTGAAGATTCGATCGTGCGTGGCACTCAGCTTAAGAATTTTACCGTGCATAAGCTTTGGGACGCGGGGGCCAAAGAGATCCATGTCCGCCCGGCCTGCCCGCCTTTGATGTATCCGTGCAAGTATTGTCTATCCACACGCAGTATCGACGAGTTGGCCGCCCGTAAAGCCATCCGTGCCATCGAAGGAGAGGATAAACAGGACGTCTCGGCCTATCTGGATCCGGATTCCCAGGAGTATTCAAAGATGGTCGACTGGATCGCTAAGGATCTGGACGTCACCTCCCTGCGTTTTCAGCGGATCGAAGATATGGTCCAGGCGGTCGGCCTGCCGAAGGAAAAGCTGTGTCTGTATTGTTGGCTCGGGGAGAATAGTTCCGGCGTTCAGCCGGATGGCGCCTGTCGTGGGGTTTGTGTTAAGTAAAAAAAGGGGACATCGTTCTAAAAAAGGGGACAGCGCCCTCATTCATAGAATGAGGGCGCTGTCCCCTTTTTTTCTAACTGCAACACCCGTTTGACCTTTCCGGGATCGAGACGGAAGGCCCGGGTAAATCTCTCGAAGGCCGCGGCCTCATATCCCAATTCGTTCAAGGTCAGGGCCTCCTCCAGGATATCGATATACTCGAAAGACGGCGGCACAGGGCTGGCCCATAAAAGTTTATTGACTAATTCTTGTCGTTGTTGATCGGAAAATTTTGCCTCGCGTAAATCCTGCTCAAATCCGGCCAGGTCTTCCGATAAG
>CAZBSU010000293.1:0-2012 GCA_964494745.1 uncultured Planctomycetales bacterium
ATACAGCCGAACAAGGCCGCCAGGGTCTTGCCCGAGCCGACATCCCCGTGCAGCAGCCGGAGCATCGGCGCCGAACGCTGCATATCACCGGCGATCTCGTTGATGACCCGCTTTTGCGCGGCGGTAAGGCCGAACGGGAACGCCCGGGCGAAACGGTTAATAAGCTCCAGATCGATCCGGTGCGGGTGCCCGGCCTTGGCCACAATGCTTAACCGGCGCTTGAAAACCGAGACCTGAAAGAAAAAGAATTCCTCGAACGATATCCGGCGATAGGCCTCCTCCTGGATCTGCGGATCGGAAGGAAAATGAACCGCTTCCAGGCTGCGCCTGATATTGACCAGGCGGTGTTTGTTACGCAGCGGCACCGGCAGCAGATCGCGGATGTCCTCTCCGTAGCGGTCCAGGGTATGGCGAACGACCTTGCGCAAATAACGCTGGGTCATGCCCCGGGTCAAAGGATAAATCGGCACGATCCGGCCCACGTTCAGCTGGCGGTCCTCCTCTTCATCCCCGATGATCTCGTATTCTGGGGCAACCATCTGCAGCCGGTCTTTATAAATATCCGCTTTGCCGTAAACGACCAGGTGGGTGTTCGGCCGCAGGTATTTCTCGAGATAGGGTTGATTGAACCAAACGCAAAAAAGGCGCCCCCCCTCATCCCCCAGCACGATCTCGGTCACATGCTTCTTGGTGTACCAGCTCCGGCGCTGATCACGGGCCATGATCCGGCCGCTGACGGTCTGGTATTCGCCGACGCGCACCTTGGACAAAGGCGTCATCCGGCTGCGGTCCTCATACCGGCGGGGAAAAAAATAAAGCAGGTCTTCGACGTTTTCGACCCCGAGCCGGCTGAAAAGTTTCTTGCGCGCCGGACCCACGCCTTTAATATATTGGACCGAGATGTCGGACAGGGTCTTCATGACAAACTCTCACCTTAAAAAATACACGCCTGACAAAACCAGCGCAATCCCGGCTGTTTTGGCCACGGTTACCTTCTCACCAAGGATCAAAACACCCAAAACAAACGCCACCAAAGGATAGGTCGCGCCCAAAGGCACGACCCGGGAGGCCTCGCCGGTCTTGAGGGCATGATAAAAAAAGAGCTGGCCGACCACGCTGGCCAGGAAACCGCCCAGCATCACGAACACCATGCCGCTGTGCCAATGCGCCCAGGAAGCCCTGATCTCCTTGGCGTAAAAAATCAATAATAAAGCAATCCCGGCCAGGACCCCGAAGCAACGGTAAAACAGGCCGACCTGCGGTTCAAGCCGGGCCAGGCCCATCTTTTCGATCAGGGGGACGCAGCCCCAGGTCAATGCGGTCAGGATCGCCCAAATATAGGCATTCATATGACTTATCCTTTCTTAAGATGAATACGATCCGCGCTCTTTTTCGATCAAAAACTGCAAGATCTCAAGCTCGTCCTTGTCAAACCAGACCATGCCGCAGAAAACGCATTTATCGATGACGACATGATACATCGTGTTGTAAAAACGGCGAAACATACGCGCCTTTTTGTGCCGGCAGCGCGGGCACATCAATCCGTTGGCCGCGTAAAGCCGCCCTTCATAACCGGCGTCCATGACGTGATCGGTCTTCTTATTCGTCTCCTGCATCTTGCGGGCCTTGCGGATGGTCTCTTCGCTGAAATCCGCCTCTTCCCGGGCGATGATACGGGTGAGCCCGTTCTCATCGACAAGATAGCCCCGGCAGGTCGGGCATTGATTCACGACCGTGCTTTCATAATCACGGGCGATCAGCGGCACATGGCAGCGCGGGCAGAGATAATCGCCCTTCTTGATATCCCGGCTGGTCGCCAATGTCTGGACGGCCTTCATCAGTTCCCGGTCGTCGCGGGCCTGTTTGACTTCGATGCCACCCATTTGCTTGGTGAGCATATCGGGCACGATCCAATCGAATCCGGTCAATTCCGCCAGGCCGTAAGGACCGGCCCATTTGCCCTCCCGGTGAAAAAGCCATTTCGTCTCTGCGGATTGATTCAACTCCGGCAC
>CAZBSU010000294.1:0-1986 GCA_964494745.1 uncultured Planctomycetales bacterium
GTTTGTCGGACCCGGCCTTAGGCTGGGTGATTTTCAAGGCATCCACGTTTAATTGACCTTGGATATTTTTGGACAGCACCACCTCTTTAAGATCAAGCGTGACCTCCGGAAGGTGGAGTTCCCCCCTGAATAAGGCCGGCAGGTCATAGACGATCCGGATCAAGGGGATATCGATCATGATACCCTGGGGAAAACCTTGCGGGTTGAACATCTTAAAATCCTCGATCACGACCCGGGGCCGGAATACCCCGACGGCCAGAGACCGGATTTTCACCGGCGCGCCAGTGACGAATGCCGCCCCGGATTGAACCGCGGCTTTAATAAAAATATTCTTCAACAATCCCAGGACCAACAAAATGACAACGGTGCCGACCAATATTTTCTGCCATTTCCGCATTTTTTGCCTCTCTTTATCTATTCGTTCCGTTTGTCCCTCTCAGAATTCCCGATATTTTAAAGAAATAATCACTCTGTGTCCATCAAAAAAGCACACCCTAATGCCTGAACAGATACTCCCCAAAGCCTCCAGCCGTTAACCCGCTGATCAATCTGGCGCGCCCAGCAGATCCCTGTCCCAATGTTCCCCCTGGCGGGGGGATTTACCGCGCAGGATATCGGCAAAGGCCATGACCGTCTGACGGGCCTCACCGACCGGATAATAAAAGGCCTGCCAATGGTCGCTGTCTTCGCCGTCGTGATTGACCAGGATATGCTCAAACCTCCAGGCCAGACACAACTCGGGATAAGAACTCCTGGCGCGGGTCTCGATATTTTCCAGATCGCTCAAGGACAAGGTGCCCTTTTGATGCCGGGTCCGTCTCAGCAGTTTACGACGCATCATCTCGGTCAGCAATGGGGATAGGTCGATTTGTTCGTCAGCCAAGCCCTGAAAAAAGGAGATCTCCTGAGCGGACAGGGGCGATAAGAATACGCTCTTTTTGGGAACGGTCCGCAGCGCCGGGTGCGACAAAAGTTTTGTTCCGAAGAACGGATTGCCTTCGTAAAACACGTCGGTCTGGACGAGGTCCTGCTTAAGACCTTTGATATCCACGGCCATCATATCGCCGCGCACCTCCATGACCATAAAATCCTTATCTCGGCGCAGCCCGGCAATAAAATCCCGGGAACGGAAATGATAATCGACCCCATCCCTCTCCCCCGGCCGCGGCAGTCGGTCATCATAAAGGACCAGGGGCTTCAAACGCCTTTTCAACTCCGGATACATCTTGCCCAAGGCGTGCTTAAGTGGGCTTTTGCCGACGCACGAAGGCCCGCTGAGGACAATCAAATGGTGCTGATTATTGGGAGCGGCGATTTTCTTGGAACGTTTCATAGATAATTTTGTTAAGCTTTTAGCGATTAGCGATCAGCGTTTAGGGCCCGCCGGCTTGCCGTCAAGAATGACCAGGGTGCCATCAGCGAAAACAATTTCAGCGTTTAGCGTCTAGCGATCAGCGATTAGGGGGAACCCGGCCCCGTATAAATGATTAGCTGCCAGGAACGAAGACTTTCTAATCGCTAAGCGCTAAACGCTAATCGTTAACTTTCAGACGTTGCAAAACCTCCCGATCTTCTTCAACGACATCAAATTCATTTATGTGGTCAGGCGCGACCCAATGCGTCTCGAGGTGAACATTTTGAACAAGCCTGCCGCCGGTCACCCTCAGCAAAAAGGCGAACACCCGCATCGGGATATCCCGGTAAACCCCCTCCACCTCCCCCAGGGAACGCACGACCGTCACGTCAAGATTGAGCTCTTCTTTGATCTCGCGGCAGATGCACTCAGCCGGTGTCTCGTCGGGATCGACCTTGCCGCCGGGCAGTTCCCAACGACCGTCACGCCGGCGCTGGCCAATCAGGATTTTCCCTTCATGTTGGATCACTCCGGTTGTGGCCACTTTGGTCATACCGAAAACCTTTTTCTGGAAAAGGAGTAAATATTTGCTTGCAGCCCGGTCAGGGCTTTGATATCTTGAATGAAATGTC
>CAZBSU010000295.1:0-1984 GCA_964494745.1 uncultured Planctomycetales bacterium
CTGAAACGCGACCGGCTGAACCAGAAACTCAAACTTCACGCCCTCCTCCTTGGCATGTTCGATCTCCAAACGCCGGGCTGGCATCTCAACTTCGGTCCGGCGGTAACAAATCGTCGTGTCCGGAGGCAGACCGTTCATTTTCTGCAATCTCAGGGCGACCCGCGCCGCGTCCATAGCGGTGTTCCCGCCGCCGATCACAATGACATGCCGGCCGATATTGACCGGGGTATGGGCCCGGGGAAACTGATACGCCTTCATCAGGTTGACCCGGGTCAAAAATTCATTGGCCGAATAAATATTACAAAGGCTCTCGCCCGGGACCTTCAAAAAGGAAGGCACACCCGCGCCCACACCGATGAAGACCGCGTCAAAACCCTCCTCGAACAATTCATCAATAGACATGGCCCGGCCGACGATAAAATTGGTTTTGATCTCAACCCCCAATCTTTTGACGGTATCGATCTCGTAATCCAGGATGTCACGCGGCAGCCTGAACGGCGGAATGCCGTAACGCAAAACACCGCCCGATTTATGCAGACTCTCGTAAATAACGACCTCCACCCCGCGCCGCGCCAGCTCCCCGGCCACGCACAATCCGGCCGGCCCGGATCCGATCACCGCGACGCGCCGGCCCTTGAAATCCTGGCCTGGCTGGGTCTGAACAGCGGCGGCGTGCTGCTTGCCGTAATCCCCGACAAAACGCTCGAGATAATGGATATTGATCGCCCGCTCGGAGGCGAACGGTTCGCCCTTTTTGGTAAAAACGCAGGCCCGGCGGCATTGGTATTCCGCCGGACAGACCCGACCGCAGACCGAGGGAAAATTGTTTTTCTCGCGGATAACCTCGTAAGCGCCCAGATAATCTTTCTCGGTAATCTTTTTGATAAAACGTTTGATATCGATCCCGACCGGACAGCCCTGAATGCAGGTCGGATTTTTGCACTGGATACAACGGGAGGCCTCCTGAAGGACCTGCTCCTCGCTGTATCCCGTAACGACCTCATCAAAATTCTGGCTGCGCGCTTCAGCCGGTATCTCGTTTATTTTGACTGGTTCTTTCGGCATAACTTTGGCGTGTGGTTGATTTAATGCTAATGAGGTTCGACCAGAGCCCTTAAGGCTGGCCTTTTACTTATAATTTATTTAAACGGCAGATATGCTGCTCTTTTTCAACATACATCTTGGTGCGGTTTTGCAGCTCGTCCCAGTCCACCAACTGCCCGTCGAATTCCGGGCCGTCGACACAGGCGAACTTGACCTTGCCGTCCACGGTCACCCGGCACCCGCCGCACATCCCGGTCCCGTCCATCATCAGGGCGTTCAGCGAGACCATGGTCCTGACCCCGGAGGGCTTCGTGACCGCGCAGACCTTCTTCATCATTGGGATCGGGCCGACCGCGTAAATAAAATCATACGAACCGCCCTGCAGCAACTCCCCCAGGACATCCGTCGTGAATCCCTTTCGGCCGCGACTGCCGTCATCGGTCGTCACGTGAAATTCGTCCGAGGCCTGCTTCAGTTCCTCTTGCAAAAAAAGGATATCGCTTGTTCGCGCTCCGATAATAATCGTCACGTGATTGCCTTTGGCCTTAAGCTCGCGGGCCACCGGATAGATCTCGGCGATCCCGACCCCGCCGGCGACCAGGATCGTGCGACCGTAATTTTCGATCGGCGTGGCATGCCCCAGCGGCCCCAAAAGGGCATAAAGCGCGTCCCCCTCTGAAAACTGGCCCAGGAGCTTGGTCGAAAGGCCGACCTCCTGAAAGATCAGCACGACATCATCTCCGGGGGTATCGACAACCGTCAAGGGGACCCGTTCGCCTTCTTCCTTGACCATCACGACCACAAACTGCCCAGGTTGGGCCTTGCGGGCGATATGCGGCGCATGGATATGAAACCGGGTGGTCCGGATACCCTGAACGTCGGACAAAGTTTCTTTTTTGGTAATCTTCATAAATAATATTGGTCGAATCGTTCGTATTTA
>CAZBSU010000296.1:0-1951 GCA_964494745.1 uncultured Planctomycetales bacterium
TCCTTCCCGACGCGTTTTCTGGTCATGGTGAGCTTTGCCGCGAATTTCAGCCTGCACCGGCTGGATACGTTCGGGTATCATTTGGTCAATATCCTTATCCATATCATCAACGCCCTGTTGGTGGCGGCATTGACGCGGCTGACTTTTCTTATGCCGGCCTTAAAAAATAACCGCTTGGCCGCCCGGGCCCCATCCGTGGCCTTCTACGCCGGGCTCATCTTTTTGTGCCACCCGATCCAGACCCAGGGGGTGGCCTACATTACCCAGCGGGCCACATCACTGGCGGTGCTGTTTTATGTCCTGGCTGTTGTTTTTTATGCCTGGGCCCGCATTAACCAGAGGTTTGTTTTTTTTGTCTTGTCATGGATCTCAATGCTGCTCGGCGCCTTTTGCAAGGAAATGCTCACAACCGTGCCCCTGGTCCTGCTGGTCTATGAGGCCTATTTCGGAAAGGATTTCAGGTCGCGGTGGAAAGAACGCCTGCGGATGATCGCGCCGCACGGGGCCGTGGCTGTTCTGGTTGTCTTGGTGTTTCTTTCGGACCGGCCCGGTTCGGTCCTGGGGCTCAAAGGACAGCTGGCAGGCGGAGGATTTGATTGGCGTTATTTTGTGACCGAGATCAATGTCCTGCGGACGTATCTGCGCCTGCTTTTTATCCCGGTCAACCAGATCCATCACTATGCGTATCATTTTCATGAAAGTTTGTTCGAGCCGGCCTCGCTGGGCTCGTTTCTGCTTTTGGCCGGTATGCTGGCGGCTGCCTTAAAGATCAGGCGGCGGGAGCGGCTGATAAGTTTTACGATCATCTGGTTTTTCATCACGACGGCGGTCGAGTTCTGGGTTGTTTGTTTTGTCAAACGCGGGGTGCTTTATGAGCATTGGCTGTATCTGCCGATGGTCGGCTTTGCCCTGTTTTTATCGGTTCTTTTGCACCGGGTCATCAACCGGCCTGCGCTGGCCAAGACCGCATTGATATTCATTCTCGCCGTTTATTCTGTCCTGACGATCATGCGCAATTTTGTCTGGCAAACCGAGATCGGGTTCTGGGAGGATGTTGTCCGCAAGTCTCCCGATACCCCGCTGATCTATCTCGGTTCCGGCACGGCCTATCAGCGCCGCGGACGATGGGGGGATGCCTACCTGCATTATCAGAAAGGCCTGCATCTTTTTGCCCGAAGAAAGAAGACGGTCAAAGAAAATGACCTCATATATCTTTCTTCTATCTATAACAATTTGGGATTGATCTACGAGAAACAGGGCCTGCGGGAAGCGGCCGTCCGGGCTTATCAAAAGGCCTATCGTTATGATGCCACGAACCCGTCCCCTTACCGGAATTTGGCCAATATCTGCCTGCGCACCAAAAAATTCCGCCAGGCGCTTTTCCTTTTGAACGAAGAGAAGAAATACAGCCCGCATGATCCGGAGATTTATTACGGATTCGGCCTGGCCTTTTGGGGATTGGGGCAGACCGCGCAGGGGCAGGCGAGTTTGAGCCGGGCCGAATATTTATACCGTCATTATGGGGATGCGATTCGGGCGGATCAGATAAGGTCGCTGCTCGAGCGGGTCGCGGCCGGGGAGAAACCATGAACGGTCTTTGCAAGCCTTGAAAATTCATTTATAATGGCAGACATAAACGGGTCTTAATGCGGAATTGGACGAAATTGTTTTTATGGCCTTTGCGGAGATTTATTTATGAAAGAGCGTATCAAGATTGACAGCTCCATATTGTCTGTTTTGATTTTATTGACCGGGTTTCTCTATCTTTTTCCCGCTTTTTTTGGCACCGGCATTTTTTGGGATCAGGTCTTTGATATTTTCGGTTTCACGGCCATCTTGACCGGGGTCTTTCTGCGCATGGTGGCCCGGGGGCATAAGAAACGGCATTCGCGCGAAGGACACGGGCTGGTGACCAGTGGCCCGTATCGGCACATGCGCAATCCCATGTATC
>CAZBSU010000297.1:0-1950 GCA_964494745.1 uncultured Planctomycetales bacterium
CAGCAGTCCCAGTTGGTGATACTGCTGCGCAAGATCGAGCGGCGCATCCCCGTGGCCGCCGAGCAGGAGGCCGCCGAGCCCGGGCTTGCCAAAAAATTTGATGCCCTCGACGAAAAGCTTGGCCGCATGCTTGAGATTTACGAGAAATTCGAAAAACAGGCCGAAGAGGCGCAGAAACAGCGCCAGGCCGCCGCCCGCCCCCAGCAACAAGAACCCGCCAAACAGCACGAGATCCCTGTCGGGGACTCCAGGATCAGGGGGCCTAAAGACGCGCCGATCACGATCACTTCATTCGTCGATTTTCAGTGCCCCTACAGCGCGCGGTTCCAGCCGGTGATCGATTCTGTCCAGGAGGCGTATCCTAAGCAGGTCAATTACGTGCTTAAGCATTTCCCGTTGAATTTTCATAAGGCCGCCAAACCCGCCGGTCGGGCCGTGTTGGCTGCCGGCGAGCAGGGCAAGTACTGGGAGATGGTTGACCTGATCCTCAAAAACAACCGAGGCCTCACCGAAGAAAAGTTCGAAGAGTTTGCCAAGGAGCTGGGCCTGAACATGAAAAAGTTCAAGAAAAGCTACGCCGACAAAGACGGCGAATGGGAAAAACTTATTCAGGCGGATTATGACCTTGGGGTCAAGGTCGGCGTGCGCGGTACACCAACATATTATATCAACGGCCGTCAAACCCGTTCCCGCTCGTTGGATGCCTTTAAACAAGAGATAGATGCGATTTTGAACAAAAAAGACGATAAGGCGGAGAAGAAATAAGGCTTATTGGGCCGGACAAGAGGTTGTTTACAAATCCGCGGTTTTCTGTTATTATAACGCTCCGTTTTAAATTTGTGCTTGGGCCTTTTGATAAGGATATTTATCATCCGGACCCAAGCACAATATTTTTTATAAAAAGATATCCCTATTCGATTTTTATCTGAAAAATCGGGAGTTAGGACCGGAGGTTAAGTATGGCAAGAGTCGGTGGCAAGACCACAAGATTTTACAGGGAGACCCGGGGCGTCAAGGTGACCGGAGGCCAGAAGGTTAATGCCGGCACCGTTCTCACGCGCCAGGGTGACCGCTGGAAGCCGGGACGGAACGTCAGCGGCCGGATGCATCTGACCGCCGCCTGCGCGGGTGAGGTTTATTTTACTAAGAAAAAAGGCCATTGCCGCAAGATGCAGACCTTTATTCACGTCAGGCCCCTGTCGGAAACCAAAAAGAAAAAGACCAAGTAAATCCCCCGCACGGGCTGGCCGGACGCGCTGATCATGGCCCGAAAAGACCGGACGACGCCGGCGGTGTTTCTGCCCGTGCCGATCTCCAAGCCTCAAAAGAACGGATAAGCTGATGTGCGGCATCATTGGATACGTCGGGCGGAAAGACGCCACCCCGCTGTTGATCGCGGGCCTGGAGAAGCTCGAATACCGGGGCTATGATTCCAGTGGGATTGGCATTATAGATCCGGCCCGTGACTGCATTATTGTCCACAAGACCCAGGGCAAGATCCGCAAGCTCAAAGAGATCCTCGGCCGGCACACCATCCCCAAGGCCGCGGTCGGCATTTCCCATACCCGCTGGGCCACGCACGGCATCCCCAATCACGTCAACGCTCACCCGCATTTCGACGGCAGTCAAAAGATCCTGATCGTCCATAACGGTATTATTGAAAATTACGAAGAGCTCAAGGCGGCCCTGCGCCGCAAAGGCCACCGGTTTCTCTCCGAGACCGACACCGAGGTCATCGCGCATGTTATTCAGGACCATTACGACGGCGATCTGGTCAAGGCCGTGCGCCGGGCGGTCCATGTTCTGCATGGGTCATTTGCCCTGGGCGTGATCTCCAGTGATCATCCCGATACCCTGGTCGCGGCCCGCATCGGTTCGCCGCTGATCATCGGCGTGGGCAAAGACGGGAATTTTATCGCCTCGGATGCGCCGGCGATCCTGGATGCCACC
>CAZBSU010000298.1:0-1949 GCA_964494745.1 uncultured Planctomycetales bacterium
CCAAGAGCGCGTTGAGCGTCTGTTCGCGTTCGTCATTGCCCCCGCCGATGCCGGAAAACCGCTGACGGCCGACGGCATCGATCTCGTCGATAAAAATGATCGCCCCTTTCCCCGAGATGCGCGAGGCCTTGCGGGCCTGTTCGAACAGGTCCCGGACGCGGGAGGCCCCGACCCCGACAAACATCTCCACAAAATCGGAACCGCTGAGCGAAAAAAACGGGACATCCGCCTCGCCGGCGACCGCCTTGGCCAACAAGGTCTTGCCGGTCCCCGGATGCCCGACCAGAAGGACCCCGTGCGGGATCTTGCCTCCCAGGCGCTGGAATTTTTTGGGATCTTTGAGGAACTCGATAACCTCCTGAAGCTCCTCTTTGGCCTCATCGACCCCGGCGACGTCGTTGAAGGTGATCTTGGATTGTTTTTTATCGCTCAAGCGCGCGCGTGATTTTCCGAATGACCAGACCCGGTTGCCCATCTGGCTGCCGCGATATGAGATGAACCAGATGAAAAGGATAAGGGCCAGCACGGGCAAAAGCTGAATGAATATCCGGCTCCAAAAGTTCTGCGCGGGCTTGACGGAAAAATCTTTGACATTTTCGCGCATCAATTTCAGCAGCTCCTGATCCTCCTGGGGGATCTGCA
The DNA here is from genome assembly GCA_964494745.1 of uncultured Planctomycetales bacterium. Lineage (GTDB taxonomy): Bacteria > Omnitrophota > Gorgyraeia > Zapsychrales > JANLHA01 > CAZBSU01. The sequence continues at coordinate 643 of CAZBSU010000298.1, forward strand.
GACGGAAAGCCTTGTCGTTGTCAAAGACGCCTTCGATGATATCTTCCTCGATACTTTCCCTCAGGACCAATGCCTTGATCCGCCCGGTTTGGGGGTTGTTCTGCAAGATCTGATAAAATTGGCTGTAATTCAGCTGTTCGGTGTCCCGGCCGCTCATGTTCTCCGTCTGGGAGAGCATGGTCACGAAAAGGAAACCCATCAGCAGCCAAAAGAACAGATTGAACGGGCTGCGATTGTTGCGTCTGGGCGGCAGGGGTTTGCGCGGAGGTCTTTTTCGTAATTTATTTTTCATGATTTGATGAATAGGGGCATCATTAAAGGATCACGCGGTCAGAAGACCCAGATCAAAAACGTATAATTACCATATTATAATCGTTTATTAAGATTATTCAAGCTTTTAAGGATTTATGGGAGCTCGATACCCTGAAGATTTCAAGCATCCCTTTTCTTTTTTTGATTCTGAGCCCTTGGGGTAGATGGAGGTCGGCCTCGTTTTTGGGATGATCGCTGAAGATTTCGATTTGCCGGAGATGCTCAAGGGTGATGCGCCGGGTCGAACCCTGGACCGTAGCGATGGCGTGACGGATCACGTAGCGCCGCAGGCTAACCGGAAGGTCGTTCAGGCCGGATTGATTTAATCGTAACGGTTGGTGGCTGCTTACCGGAGGGCGGACGAGATTGGAAAAACGTTTGACAGCTTGCTGCTGGATGAGCGCGTAATCGTCCATGGCGGTTGAGGCCAAATTGGTAAGGGCCGCCTGAATTTTGGGATTGTATTTTTCAAGGAGGGGCATAAGATCTAGGCGAACACGGTTGCGCATGAATTTTTTTTGACGGTTCGTCGGATCGGTCCGGGAAGCGATCTTTTGTTCCTTAAGGAAACGGCCGATGTCGGCCTGGGGCGTGTTGAGGAAAGGACGGATATAGATCATCGCGTCCAACTCCCGTCGAGGCAACATGGCTTGCAGACCATAGAGGCCCGTGCCGCGGATGACCCGCATCAGGACGGTCTCCGCCAGGTCATCCCGGTGATGGGCCAGGGCGATACAGTCGGCCGATAGTTTCCCGGCCAGACGGGCAAGGGCACGGAGGCGTTTGGCGCGGGCGTATTCCTCCAGGGATCCGGGTGGAGACCGTTTCAGCCGGGGCAACTTGACGACCTGGCAGGGCCATCCCCATCGCCGGCAGAGGGTCTGAACAAAACGCTGGTCGGCAGCAGCTCCCCGGCGTAGGTTATGATTGATATGACCCACGACCAGGGTGAATCCGAGTTCACCGCTCAGGCGATGCAAGACATGGACCAGGGC
>CAZBSU010000299.1:0-1947 GCA_964494745.1 uncultured Planctomycetales bacterium
ATCGTGGACTCGACCGTCGCGCAGAGATCCACCTGCTGAACCTCCATCTGGGCCGCCCGGGAATAACGCAGGATCGATGTCACGACCTCATTGGCCCGGGAGGCCGCGTTGTGGATGATCTTGGCGAACTGCTCACCCTCCCGGTCTTCCCGCTGCCGGTTCGATTTCTGGATCCGTTCCATACCTTGCAGGATGATCGCCAAAGGATTCTTGATCTCATGCGCGAAACCGGCGGCCAAAGTCCCCATCGTGACCATCTTCTCCATCTGGATGATTTGTTTTTGATATTCCTTCAGGGTCGAATATTCATTCTCCAGCGCGGTAAGGGATTCATGCAACTTGGCCTCCATCTGGCGGCGGCGGCGGATGTCGCGCATGACCCCGATCGATCCCGAGACCTGGCCCGACGGGTCGGTGATGAAGCTGATCGACAGGTCGATATCAATCGTATGTTTTTTCTTGTTTATCAATTTTGTCTCAAGGTGGGCGTGTCCACCGCTTTCCCGAATCTTCATCGCAAGTATGCGCTCCCATTCCTTGGACGGGAAAAACTCGCGCATCGGTTTGTTACGCAGGTCCTTCTCGTCCATCTGCATCAGCTTTTCGGTCAAAGGATTCCAGGAGATCAAACGCTCGTTATTGTCGGCATAGCAGATTGCCACGGCCGTATTGCGGAAGATCAGGCGCATCCGCTCTTCGGATTCGCGCAGGCGCTGAAGATTATCCACCAATTGGGCCTCTTTCTCGCCAAGCAAATTTTCCAAATTCTCTTCATACTGGATCATCAAATCCCGCAGGGAAACGATCCCGATGATTTCGCCGTTCTGCACGACCGGCATATGGCGGATATTATATTGCTGCATCAGTTTCAGCACCCGGGTGTAGGACTGCTGGGCTTCGGAGGTGATCAGGTTCCGGCTCATGACTTCTCCCACCTTCAAGGCCGTCAATTTGGCCGGGTCCTTGAAGTCGATCCGGGTCAGCAGGTCCCGTTCGGTAAAGATGCCGCTGGTCTTACCCTTTTTGTCTTTGACCAGGACCGCACCGATGCCTTTCTGTCGCATCAATTTGATCGCCTGGCCCAGGGGGCTGTCCTCGGCAATCGAGATGGGGTTTTTGGTCATAAAATCGGATATCGGTCGCATATTCGCCTTTCTTTCAAAAACGGTCTGACTGGCCCTCCCTTTTAACTTGGATTTATTCTATCGCCAATTAAAAGACGCCTCAAGTTATAAATAAATAGTTTTATTAATATTAAATAACCGTCGATGTGAGTTATTGACCACTGCAACGCACCCGGCAATGATACGCGATGATGCCGAAAGCCACGGCCACATTGAGGGAATTCTTGATACCGGCCATCTCGATCTCAACCGCCAGGTCGGCCAGGGGGATAAGCTCAGGGGTAATGCCGTCGATCTCATTGCCGACCACCAGGCAGACCGGCCCGTCCGGCTCGAAGCGGTCATACCGGACGGCGTCATCAGTCTGCTCGAGCAAAACGATACGATACCCCTGGCTTTTCAGGCGCTTGACGACCGAAGCCACATCCTCGGCGGGTTCCCAGGGAACGCGTTCTTCCGCGCCGAGGGCGGTCTTGCGTACGCCGGCCTGCGCGGGCGTGCCGGTAATGCCGCATAAAAATATCTTTTCGGCACCGGCACCGTCAGCCGTGCGAAAAATAGCGCCGACATTGTAGAGGCTGCGGATATTGTCCAGAACAACCGTCAGGCGCAGGGGCGGGGCCTGCATCCGCACCTTTTGGCGGTCCACGATCTGTTGATGAGTAAGCTTACGCATGAATATTTAGGAAAACACATGGGGACCCGGATGAAACCAGAAAACGGTATTATTTCCTGAATTTGAGAGGTATTTTAATACGGAAGATGGCGAGGGTCAAATCGTTGAAAACAGTCTTTCAACAGCAAGGCAATCTCTGATTATCCA
>CAZBSU010000300.1:0-1938 GCA_964494745.1 uncultured Planctomycetales bacterium
GGATTCAGCCTGATCACGTGGCTGGCGAATCTCATAAGCCGTTACGGCTCGGGAAACGGATGGGCGATCCTTTTTTCAACAGATATTCTGCTTCATCTTTTTGAGGAGATTTATTATTCTTGCCGGGCGCTTTACGGCAAGCAAAATATCGAACCCCTGGCGATATTCATCTGTGTCTTGCTGTTGGGAATATTTTGCATGTTCCTGCTGGCTATGTTCCGCTGGCGCCGTGACCTTAGAATAACGATCAACACAAATACCATCAAGATGCCGATCGACCTCTCCTGGCTGGCCAGCTTCCCTATGTCCCTGGCGGTTAGCCTGGTTCTGCTGCCCGCCACATTATCGGTTCTCCTCGGCGGTTGGGAAGGGCAGATATTCGCATCCCATTTCAGTCGGGGGAATATACTGTATTATATCCTGCTCGGGGTGCTGACGATAGGGATCTCCCACCTTTACTTTCTGACCCTGGTCGCCAGGCCGGGCGACTTAAGCCGGATGTTTCAGCGCTATGGGGCGACAATCAACGGACGGCATGAAAGACACGAAATTTCCGATTATCTGCGCATGAATTTCAAGAAAACCGCACTCTTGATCGGATTTTCCTGACCTTATTGGCGATCCTTCCGGATGTGGTCATGAATCTCTTGAAACTGCCTTACAGTATATCATCGGTCTTTAGTGGAATTTCGTTTTTGATCCTGTTCGGGATCATCTGTGATACGGCCGCACAACTAAAGGCCCGTCTCGAAATGGATCAAACCGGCTGCCAAACGACCTGCCATATCGCCCCGGTTGAAACCGAGGCGCGAGTCAAACAAACCTTTCTCAACGCCAAGGGCATCCCCTGTGTCATCGAACCCTACGGCTTCACCTGGGGCCTGCCAATCCGCACCGCGGGCAGTTATTACAAGCTCAATGTCGAAGCCGGCCGCGCTACAGAGGCCGCCGGCCTGCTGGATTGATTAATAACGCTTCAAGGCACTCCAGCCGGGTAACAATCCGTCCCCATTCATCCCAATATATGTGCCCAATCTTTTTGATCGTTTAAGGAACTTATTGGGATCCGGTGTTGTCAAAGAAAGTGAAAGCGGATGGGGTTCCGCGCAACGGGAAACCGGAAAAAGGAGGGAGAAATGAGAAAAAAAATATCCGTCATTTTGGTGGCCGCGCTGTCCCTGGCCGGAGTGGTAGGTTTCACAACCCCATCCTTCGCAAGCGATTGGGATAAGGCCGGCAAAATTTTGACAGGGCTGGAAGGGGTGAGGATCCTGACCGGAGGCCGGTTCGATCTGATCGGCAATATGTTCAAAATCAACAAAGAATTCGAACCGGAATGGCAGACGAGGGTGGTGCACCGCCACAAAAATAAAAATAAAGTTAAACAACATTACTGCACCCACCGCACCTGGGTTCCGCATTACGTTTGGAAGAAAAAATATGTCCCACGACATACTGAATATGATGATCGATACGGAGAAGTCATCGTCGAAGGCCATTACATCAAGTACCAGGTCGAGCAGGGCGGCAAATGGATCACGACCTGCCGGAGGTAGTTCATTTCGCTAAAATAATAACAAAAATTTCAGGCCCGTCTCAAAAAGACGGGCCTTTTTTCAAAAATAAAATAGACATAGGATGGCGGCCTAATAATGATTTATAATAAAAAACCACATCACGGCTAATCGATAAAGAAATTTTAATCACAAGACCTCTGCCGCCGCGCCGCAAAGCCTTAGAGGATAATCACTTAAGCCAAAGTCTTCCCGCATTAAGATACCGCTTTCCCGCTCCCTGTCTAAATCTGATACTTCAGGTAAAATATATGTTGTACTATATCAATATAAAATACATGAATTTTATTGAATTTATTTTTAATGATGGATAATGTCTTAAAATAACCTGGAAAAATAAGCAGGCATGAGGTAGCCTTTGGTT
>CAZBSU010000301.1:0-1898 GCA_964494745.1 uncultured Planctomycetales bacterium
CAGTATCAGCTATCGGCCTTCCCAGTTTGCCGGGGGCGATGATGACGCCAAACAGATTTACGCGGCCGTGGTGGTCGGCCTGACCGAGATCTTTGGCCCGTCCGCGGTTCGAAAAATAAGGTTTTTAAGCGTGGTCCCGGATTCCCATTTCAAAAACGGTAGCAACATAGCCATCAGAAAAGGAGAGGAAGGGGACACCCTGTTGATCGCCTCCTCGGCGGTGGAAACGATCGCCCATCTTGAAGAGGGCGAACGGCCGATCTTGGTTGCCGGCGCGCCAAAAGGCCTGCCGGAACGGGTTTCGACCGTCTTTACCGGCTCGTTTGATAGGCCTAAGATCGCCGGGATACCCGACGGAGAGCGCACGGTGTTTTATAATCCGGCGGATTATATGGATGAACACGGCCGGAGCAAATATACCAGCACCCCGGATATGGTTTATACCGAGGTCATGGAGCAGTTTGACGGAGGCCCTGAGGTCTCTTTCATGCGCGTGGTCGGTGAAGATGATATCGAGGGCGGCTGTATTGCCATCGCAGAGGATGAGAAGGGCGGGAAGACGCTTTTGGTCAGCACCGCGGTTATGGAAGACATCGCGGACGCCCTGTATAACAGCGGCGGCAATGTCGTGGGTCAATATGTCGGCGAAGAAGAGCAACCGTCCTATGTCACGCCTGAGGACAGGCGCCGGCTCGCTTCCCAGGCGTATCGCCACGCGACTTTTGTGACATCCAGGGACGAGACCATGGCGGCCCAGAGGGATGCGGACAAGGTGGATGAGTTCGATTATCAGATGGTCCTGCAAAACCGTGAGGGCTCCGGCGTCAGCCTGTATAAAGAGACTGGTATATTCGAGCATCCTAATGTTTACGACAAAATGAGCATGCCTACGGAAACACCTTATTTTCAGGATCCCCGCACCGGCATGTCGGTCAGCAACCGGCTTTACCGGATCTATTATGACGACCAGGACCAGCGCCAGGTCGATGAATATGTCTGGCATGACCTTGGGCATGAGAAGACCGACGGCGAGTTCAAGATCGTTTATGAACACGACCTGCCGATTGATCCGGAGCAGGTGCAGAACATGATCGGCGGGACTTATGATGCGGTTTACGCGCAGTCCTTTGACGAGGGGATGACCAGGGTTTTTGGTTCCCGGGCGGCTGAAATAGCGAATGTTATCAAGACGCGGGACATTGCGGTCCTGAACGCTGATGACCAGGATAGATTATGGAAGGTTGTCACGGCGGCCAATGAGAAGGCTGCACAGGCCTCGGATAAATTGGCCCTGTATGCCGAGGGCTACCGGCAGGAGATCGCAGAAGCCGAACTCTCTTCAGATATGGATGACCTTTTTCAGGAAGCTATTCGCCAAGAATTCGGGGACCGGGCGGACACATTGTTGGATGAAAATTGGGATGAAGAAACCGCGGCCAGGGTGGAAAAGGCGTATGACAGGGCCCGGCAGAAGCTTATCAAGGGAAAGGGAAAAACGTTTAAGATGGCCGCAGTGGCGGAAGGACGGGAGACAACCGATGTCGAATTGAGCACGCCATTCTTTATCGGCAGCCCGGTCCTGGACCGGACCTGGATCCCGATGACCGATACCCTGCGCCAGAGCGTTCAGCGCCGCTTAGTTTCCGGCGAGGGCGAGATCACGAGCTGGCGCGCCCGGGCCAGCATCGATGAGAATGACCCGTTTTTTGATGTCTTTGCTTTCAAGGGCAGTGAATTCGTTTTTGAATCCGACCTGGATTACGCGCGGGCCTTTGATCAGGAAATGACCAGGGTTTTTGGCTCCCGGGCGGAGGAAATCGCGAATATCATCGAGACGCGGGATGTCACGGCCCTGAGCCCCGATGATCAGGATAGATTATGGGAGGTTGTCACGGCGG
>CAZBSU010000302.1:0-1879 GCA_964494745.1 uncultured Planctomycetales bacterium
GATGATCACCTGCAAATCATGTTGGACCACCCGCGGCAGAATCTCAGCCAACAGATCAAGGCCTTTCTGATGGGAAAGCCGGCCGACAAAACCAAACAAAGGCACATCTTTATCGACACTCAGCCCGGCCTCTTTCTGGAGGAAGGTCTTGTTCGCCTGTTTGCCTTCGGGCTGGGCCGGGGAATAAGGAGAAACGATCGTCGGATCGGTGGCCGGATTCCAGGCCTCGGTGTCAATGCCGTTGAGGATCCCGGTGATATCGTCCCGGCGCCGGGCCAAGACACCCTCAAGTCCGCATCCGAAATCGGCACTTTGGATCTCACGGGCATAGCGCGGGCTGACCGTCGTGATACGGTCACTGGTCAAGATACCGGCCTTCAACAAATTGATCTGACCGTAAAACTCAAACAAATCCTCGTGGAATAATTCCGGCTCGAGGTGCAGGCTGTTGTACATCTCGGCCGGGGCCTGCCCCTGATACGCCAAATTATGAATCGTCAAGACGCTCTTGATCTGCCGGTAGAACGCGTCTGTCCGGAACCGGTACCGTAAAAACACCGGGATCAGGCTGGCCTGCCAATCATGACAATGAATGATATCGGTCGGCCATGGCAATGTTTTCAGGGCCGACAACGCCTGCTCACAAAAAAAGGAGAAACGCATCAGGTTGTCATGATAATCCCCGTCCGGGCCGCCGTAGAGATTCGCACGGTGAAAATAAAAATCATGACGGATAAAAAACACCGGGATCGTATCGTTCAAATAAGCCCGGCTGATCTGATCATTGACCTTCTCCAGCCGGACACCCGCCTGGGCCACCGCTTGGTATTCCGGCATGATCACACACACCTCTTGCCCCTGTTGTTGCAGGGCCAGCGGAAGGGCGCTGCAGACGTCGGCCAGGCCTCCGGTCTTGGCAAAAGGAACGGCTTCGGATGTGCAAAAAGCGATGTTCATTTTTTCTTGATCTATCGGCCCGCCCCCTCGGCGGGGGTGATCTCGGTCAAATCCAGCCAATTAAGCCCCTTTTTGATCGTGACCCGAACAGGGACTTTGAGCCGCATCGAATGCTCCATGTTATCGACGACCAAAGCGGTTAAACGCTCGGGTTCGTTCGGCGGCACATCAAAGACAAGCTCGTCATGAACCGAAATGATCATGCGGCTGGTCAGTCGGTTTTGGGTCAGGGCCTCATCGATCTTGATCATGGCCAGCTTGATCAGATCAGCGGCGGAACCCTGAACAGGGGTGTTGATGGCCTGTCGCTGGGCGAATTGACGCAGCCCCATATTCGGGCTGTTTATCTCGGGGATATAACGCCGGCGGTTCAATAATGTCAGGACATATCCTTTTTGTTCGCATTGGCGCACGCAATCGTCCATAAACTCTTTCACCCTGGGGTAACGCTGGAAATAACGTTTGATAAAATCCTCGGCCTCGGGCATGCCGATCCCCAGATCCTTGGCCAGTCCGTAAGGGCTCATCCCGTAGATAATCCCGAAATTGACCCGTTTGGCCTGGGTGCGCATGGCCACGGTCACCCGGGATAAAGGGACATCAAAAACCAGTCCGGCCGTGAAACGGTGAATATCCTCCCCGGCCTCAAAGGCCTGAATGAGTTTTTGATCACCGGACAAATGCGCCAGGATACGTAATTCGATCTGAGAGTAATCGGCCGAGACGATCCAATGATCTTTTCCTTCGGGAATAAAGGCGCGCCGGATCTTGCGGCCGAACTCGGTCCTGATCGGGATATTCTGCAGATTGGGGTTTTGGGAACTGAGTCTCCCGGTCTCGGTGCCGGTCTGGTTGAACAGCGCATGCAGCCGCTGGCCGGAGGCGTCCAGCAACTTCGGCAAGGCGTCAATATACGTCGATT
>CAZBSU010000303.1:0-1864 GCA_964494745.1 uncultured Planctomycetales bacterium
GGAGGGAAAGATTTGAAAAAACGTAAAATATGCGCTAAAACAACGGGTTTTTATAAAAATATATAGAATTCCTGCCAGCCTCGCTAAAAATCCTTACAGATTTGTATTGACAGTATAAATATGTATGATATATTTATACTATGAAATACATCCCCCGGCAGATCGAAAATCTCATCGCGGAGTCTCTGAAAATATTCCCGTGCATCAGCCTTACCGGGCCCCGGCAGTCAGGCAAATCCACTACTCTGCGTGAGCTGTTTGGTAAGAAATATACCTATGTTACCTTTGACGATCCCCTGATCGTCGATTATCTGGACAGGGATCCCAGAGCCTTTATCAAACAATACAATGACCGGGTGATCTTTGACGAGGCCCAGAAAGCCCCGCAATTGTTTAATTACATCAAGATCGCCGTCGATGAGGACCGGCACAATTACGGCAAGTTCATCTTGACCGGATCCGGCCAGTTTTCCTTATCGAAAAAGATTACCGAAACCCTGGCCGGGAGGATCGCCGCGCTGTCATTGCTCCCGTTTCAGATGTCGGAGATCCCCACGGTCTGGCGCAAAGAACAGATCCTTAAGGGAAGTTATCCGGAATTGATCCATCTGGGATATCAACACACCAGTCAATGGTACGGGGCGTATGTCAATCATTATATCGAGCGGGATGTCCGCAACATCGCGAATGTCGGCAATTTGAGCGATTTTCAAAAGTTCGTCAAACTGCTGGCAACGCGTGCCGCCCAGGAACTAAACGCCAGCACCCTGGCCAGGGAGATCGGCGTTACGGTCAAGACCATAAAAAGCTGGATCTCCATCCTCCAGGCGAGTTATATTGTTTTTTTGGTGCCGGCTTACCATAAAAATCTGGGCAAACGCATCGTCAAGCGGCCCAAGCTCTATTTTTACGATACCGGTTTGGTTTGCTACTTGTGCGGGATCGAACAGGAAGGCGTCTTGTGGAAAGGGCCGATGGCCGGGCCGGTCTTTGAGAATTATGTCGCCGCCGAGGCGCTGAAATGGATCACGCATCACGGCCTGAAGGACCAGTTGTATTATTTTCGCGCGAATTCAGCGACCGAGGTCGATTTGCTGGTTGAGAATGCGGCCGCGAACCGTCTTTATCTCATCGAGATCAAAAGTACGGCAACACCCCGCATCGAGATGTTTAAGCATATGGCGAAGATCAGGGATCTCGAGAAAAGCCGTCAGAAACAAAAGAGAGAAGTCCTGGGGGCCTTAATTTATAAAGGGGAGACCATTCCTGACTATTACGCGGGCTTCAGCTGCCTCAATTACCTGGAGTCCCATAAGATATTTTTACCGCGCTAACTTTTCACCGGCAATGTAATCACAAACGTCGTTCCCGCGCCAGGTTTGCTCTCCACTGCAATCTCTCCGCTATGCTCCTGAATGATCTGCTGGGTGATGGATAAACCGAGGCCGGTGCCGCCGTCTTTCTTCGTGAAAAACGGATCAAAGATGTGCGGCAGGTCTTTCGGGCTGATGCCCGGGCCGGTGTCGGTTATGGAAATGATGATATAACGTCCATCGTCCATCGTATTTTGTCCATCCTTATCCATCCCTGGCTTCTCACTGCTGACGGGACCGTTTGATATGGATTGCTGCGTTGTCCGCTGTTTCTTTGATCCTTCAGTCTTAATCTTGATTGATAATTCTCCGCCGTCCGGCATGGCTTCGATGGAATTGAGAAATATATTCAGCATGGCCTGGCGGAACCGGTTGGGGTCGATATTCAGGATCAAAAGGGATGGGTGAAAGGTCCGGGTGACTTTGATCTTGTTGTTAATGAGTTTGCTGTTAAGGAAACTGAGGGTGTCATCGAGCATGGCCTGGATATC
>CAZBSU010000304.1:0-1861 GCA_964494745.1 uncultured Planctomycetales bacterium
CAAATCCGGCCAATGCATATCTGCGATAATCCGATACAGCCAGGACCGCTAAAAACATTACGCCATAACCCGCCCCCAGATTGCTTTTGGTAAAAAAGGCCTGCCCGGCCAGAATCCCGCACAGGGCTCCCGCCGCCAAATTGCGGCGCGGCGTCTGGAAGAACTTTGATTGATACAAAATAAAAATGCCGGCGATACCCCACAGGTGGGCGGTCTGGTCATGCCAGGGGAACGAAATGCTCCAGTAAAACGCGGCCGTGGTCAACAGGGTGATCAGCAACGTTAGATAAAACGGCAGACGTTTCCATATCAAAAAAAAGATCAGGATAATGACCAGGGAATGGCCGCCGACCAGATGCGCCCAAAGGGCCGTTGGCCCAAATCCGAAGAGACGAAAAAAAAGGACATTCAGGTAAACATACACGGGGCCGCTGATGTAAATAAAATCCTGATACAATCGCTGGCCACTATAAACCCGCCAGGCCGCATCCAGAAAACCGCCCATGTCCAAGAAATTGAAGCCCCGCGGCATGTTGTAAAAAAGAAACAGGGCATTCCCGGCGAGGATCAGGATCAGGGCCAGCAGCTTCAGGGGGGCGGGCAGATCCCAGTTGATCCGGCGCGATTTAGGATTATCTTTTTTCGACGGAAATAGCATGATCCTGATCTTTGTGTTGGTCGAATTTCATCAAAGCAACTTTCGCGACAAGAGCCGTGTGCGGGGACGGATATGTCTCCAAGACATGCAGGATACGTTTCATTCCAGCCTGCTTAAAACCCAGGTCATAAAGCAAAATGCCTTCCTCGATCCCCTCGAAATAAACCGGCGTCACTCCTAGCAGCTTCTGCAGCCAGGCCCGAGGCGAATATCCGGCAATCAACTGCCGCATGCGTTTGGCATCGTCCGCCGTAAAGACGCTCGCGCGCAAACATTCTTCTGTACGTTCAATCCCGTCGGGGAAAAGCCCGTGTCCGTCTTTTGCCAAGACCACCTGAGTGCCCCGGATGAAGACCAAATGCCAGTCGGGCAGATTCAGCACCCGATGAATAAGGGTGTCCTGATCGGGCAAGATGGCATCAAGCACGGCTACGCGGAAACCAAAATCCCTTTGCGCCAACGGCCAGAAAACCTCGAAGCGTCCGACCAATTTCAAGTATTTCCCAAAATACGGATAATTCAGCTGTCGGCCGTCGATGAAGGGTTTCCATTGCGGGTAAAGATCCCAAATGATAGTACCGCCGATAGAATCACCGTGCAGAACCGGACCGCTCAGGTTGTGGGCGCGCAGAAAAGCGAACGCGGCACGCGGATGATTCACCGCTACGGTCTGGCTGATAAACCGGCGGCGTTGACCGCCGGTCACGATCGATTTGTTCACCGCCGCCATACTCTTTCCGGCCAAAACGAGGGCCAAAAAAATCTGCAAACCATAACTGCTTGCCCGCCAAAGACGCGGAGCCTTTCTCCCCTGCCGCCACGGAACGGACCCGCCCGCCTGCAAAATAACATAAACGCTGACGACAGTGAAAAAGCCTATCCCACGCCAACCGTAACAGACCATTCCCAACGCGACCAGGATAAGTAACAGAGACGGGAAGAAGACCGGACTTCGGCCGGCCGGGTCAAAACCCACAGGGGGTGATTCCTTGCCCAAACCACCCTTTGGGGCAGAACGAAAAACGATCCCGCGAAAAAGAAGAGCCAAAGCCGTGACGTCCAAGGCAAACAGAAAAACAAATTCAGGCCGCCTGAAAACACGAAGATTCTCAAGCGGGGAAGCCATTTCATAAACCATGGAATTAAACTGATAGAAATGAATGAACCCCGGGTCCATTAAGACCTTAAACGGATAAAGAAATC
>CAZBSU010000305.1:0-1832 GCA_964494745.1 uncultured Planctomycetales bacterium
CCTGCTCTTATGGGCCCGGTCGGTATGATCAGGCTTATGAAAAGAAGGGGCTGGATTATCCGATCGGTTTTGTCCGATGGACCGAAAACCGTAATTTTCAGGCAGTCCTGGAATTAATGGCCAACGGGCAGATCAACACGCGCCCGCTGGTTTCCCATGTGTTTCCGCTTGATCAGGTCGACCAAGCCTACGAACAGGTGACGTCCAATCCCGACAGCCTGGGTATCATCCTGGAATATGCCCCTGACGCGGATCTAAAATCCAAGACGGTTCGCCTGAAGGCGCCAACCTCAGGACCGGCCTCAGGCTCGGGCCAGGCCGGGTCCGGCAAACCGGTGGCCGGTTTTATCGGTGCCGGCGGATTTACGGGTGCGGTGCTGCTGCCCGCCTTTAAAGAGGCCGACTGCCGATTAAAGACGATCACCAGCGCCTCCGGTATATCGGGCCATTCCCTGGGGAAGAAATTCGGTTTTGAAAATAATACGACGGATGTCGAGACCGTTTTTAATGATCCCGAGATCAATGTTGCGGTCATCACCACCAGGCATAACACTCATGCCGATTTTATTATCAAGGCGTTGCGCGCCGGGAAGCATGTGTTTGTTGAAAAGCCGCTTTGCATCTCTCAAAAGGAAATGGAATCGATTGTCGCGGTTTATTCTCATACCTCGCAGCAGTTTGCCGGGCAAATCCTGATGACGGGTTTTAACCGGCGGTTTTCGCCCTGCACTCAGGCCATCAAGAAACAGCTGGCTTCCCGCCGCGAGCCGTTATGCGCCACGTTAACGGTGAATGCCGGTGTCATCCCTTTGGACCATTGGACCCAGGATCCGCATATCGGCGGAGGCCGGATTATCGGCGAAGGCTGCCATTTTATCGATCTGATGCGGTTTATGGTCGGTTCACCGATAGAAAAGATTTACGCCGAGGCTACGACCGGGCACCCCTTGACCAATATGGATAAAGTTACCTTGACCTTGTCTTTTTGTGACGGTTCGATCGGCGTTATCAATTATTTCGCGAACGGCAGCAAGGCCTATCCTAAAGAACGCATGGAGGTCTTCTGGGTTCTGGATAATTTTAAAGCCGTGCAGGCCTATGGTTGCGGCCCCGGCGCCGGCTTGAAATGGCGCTCCCAGGATAAAGGCCATCAGGAAGAGGTGCGCCAGTTTCTGGCTGCCGTGAAAGACGCCCGGCCGGCCCCGATCCCCTTTGCCGAGATCGTCGAGGTCACGCAGGCCGTTTTTTCGGCCCTTGAATCCGTTCGCTCGGGGTCGCCGGTCAGCATGCCCCGCATCCTTGAAAGTGATACCTAGATCGCGTTAAATGGCATCCCGCTTAAAATATTACAACAGGATATTCTCTGCCTATCTCACCCGTCAAAAAAGCCACCTGACCTTTTGGCACGAGATGACGGCAGTCAATGAGAATTCTTATGATGAGGAATGGGTTGAGTATTATGTTGCTTTTTTGAGAAGGCCGCTTACAAAGGTCTCAGGAGTGCCACTTTCTTAACTGGTGGCAGTATAGTTGCTTTGGTGTTTATGGAGAGCATCATCAACGTTTATCGGGTGGCTTTTGCAACGCTGGTATCCAAGCATTGCGGCCTACAAACTTTATTACTGGGAAAATTAGATGACAGCTGACACGCTTGATAATACCATCGTCATTTTAGGGGCTGGTAGGTCAGGGACCACTATGTTGAAGAATGCTCTTTCGGCACATTCAGATTTGTTGGGCGCCCCATATGAGTTGAATTATCTTTGGCGTTATGGAAACTCTTGGCTTGATCATGATATGCTTACACCTGATTGTCATTTTTCTGACAGTAA
>CAZBSU010000306.1:0-1826 GCA_964494745.1 uncultured Planctomycetales bacterium
CCCGCGCTGCAAGCTTGAAAAGCTTGTGTCCTAACCAGGCTAGACGATGGGGTCGAGAAATTTACAAACTTAATATACAAAATACTGACGAGTGCGCAAGAGGACTTATTATAATTAATTTTAAAATCGGGTCAAGGGAAAAGAAGGCCGGCGGATTGGCCCTCACGCCTCTCTGGTCACGACATTGGCGACGGAGCTGACCCGGTCGTCCTTTTCCATGCTGAGCAAACGAACTCCCTGCGTACCGCGGCCGGTCTGGCGAACGTCTTTCACCGGACACCGCACGATCATGCCTTTTTTGGTTATGGTCATGATCTCATCGTCAGGGACAACCGCCAGAACACTCACCACCGGGCCGTTCTTGGCCGTCACCTTCATGTTGATGATGCCCTTACCCCCGCGCGCCTGAATGCGGTATTCGTGAAAATCCGTCCGTTTGGCAAACCCCAGCGACGTGGCCGTCATCAGGCTGCGGTCGGTTTTGTCGATCTCGCCCGGGAACACCTGCATGGACACGACAAGGTCATTTTTGGCCAGCTTGATACCGCGCACGCCGCGTGCGTTGCGGCCCATTTCGCGGACCTGCTTCTCGGAAAACCGTAAGGCCTTGCCTTCCCGCGTGGCCAGCAAGACTTCGTGCTTCCCGCCGCTGATGGCCGTGCCGATCAGCTCATCCCCCTTGTCCAGGGATATCCCGACGATCCCGGCCTTGCGGGGATTGCTGAAGGCCGACAAACTGGTCTTCTTCACATTGCCCCGGGCCGTGCCCATGATGACAAATTGATCTTCGGTAAATTCTTTCACGGCGACGATCGAGCTGATGCGCTCATCTCTATTGAACGACAGCAGATTAACGATCGCCTTGCCCTTGGCGCTCTTCGACGCGATCGGGATCTCATAAACCTTCAGCCATCGGACCGTCCCCTGATTAGAAAAGATCAGCAGATAATCCTTAGAAGAGGCCACGAAAAGATGCTCCACGAAATCCTGATCGCGGGTGACCATGGCCGTGACGCCTTTGCCGCCGCGTTTCTGTTTCCGGTAAGAGCTGGCCGCCAGCCGCTTGATATAGCCGGCATTGCTGATCGTGATGACCATGTCCTCTTCGGCGATCAGGTCCTCCACCTCAATCTCTTCGGCCTTGGCCGCGATCTCGGTGCGGCGTTCATCGCCGTATTTTTTAAGAATCACCGCAAGCTCGTCTTTAATAAGGCCGTCGATCAATTTCTCCGAAGCCAGGATAGCGCGGTAGCGGTCGATATCTTTCAAGAGGGCCTTGTATTCCTCTTCGATCTTGCTGCGTTCCAAGGCCGTCAGCCGCTGGAGCTGCATCTCCAGGATCGCCTGAGCCTGAATCTCGGTCAATTTAAATTTTTTCATCAAGTTGACCTTGGCCTCGGCCGTGCTCTTCGACGACCGGATAACCCGGATGATCTCGTTGATATGGTCGATGGCAATCCGCAGTCCTTCCAAAATATGCGCCCGCCTCAAGGCCCGATTCAGATCGAACTGCGTCCTGCGGCGGATGATCACCCGCCGGTGCCCGATAAAATGCATCATCAGCTGACGCAGATTCATGATCCGGGGCGTATTGTTCATCAACGCCAGATTGATAACCCCGAAGGTCACCTCCATTTGCGTGTGTTTATAGAGGTAATTCAGGATAACCTGCGGCTGGACATCGCGGCGCATCTCGATCACAACCCGGATGCCTTCCTTGTCGGACTCATCGCGTATGTCCGTAATCCCGTCCACCTGCTTATTCTGAACCAGATTGGCCATAGCGGTTATCAGATTGGCCTTATTGACCTGAAACGGCAGCTCGG
>CAZBSU010000307.1:0-1790 GCA_964494745.1 uncultured Planctomycetales bacterium
GGGGGCCATACGGCGTCAATAAATTCTTTCTTCACATCAATCGAAAGACTTTCTTCATATTGAATCCTTTCCTCATCATCACCGATGGCCCATTCTTTTGCGTAGATTAAAAGACCTCTGATGGACTCGGGAATCTTTCCCGGGTCGACCGTCACCTCAGGATTATCAATATATCTCGACGTTATAGGGCTTGTTAAAGATTTCATTTGTCTCCCATGATTAGAGTGGCTCGTTTTTCGCTTGAAAAATTTATGAAAAAAATCTCGATCTTTTCGAATACGATGAACAAAGGCGCCAAAACAATCAGCGCCGTTATCATGAGAATGCCTCCAACGGCCCGAATAATTTTTTTTATCCTGGAGCCTTCCATGTCTTTCCTTTTACCGTTGGTTCCCCTTGTATCGCAGCTGACCGCAGGCCGCACCGATATCCTGCCCGCGGGGTTGGCGAATCGTGGCTAAGATGCCTTTCTTGACCAAGGCGTCCCGAAAAGCCAGGGTCTCCCGCCGCGCGGGCGGGTCGTAGGGGGATTCCGTCACTTTATTGTAGGGGATCAGGTTGATCTTGCATAAAAGACCTTTTAAAAGGCGCGCCAGGCTTGCCGCCGCATGCCGGGAACAGGTCAAATCCTTGATCAGGATGTATTCAAAGGTTATCTGCCGTTTGGTCGTGCGGCTATAATCCTGGCAGGCCGCGATCAGGTCGGATAAGGCATAACGCCGGCTGACCGGCATCAACGCGCGGCGCGACTCATCATCATACCCGTGCAGGGAAACCGACAATTCGATCTGCAGGCCCTCTTGTTTCAGACGTCTGATCTGGGGGATCAGCCCGCAGGTGGAGATCGTGATCCTACGGGCCGCGATGTGAAACGCCTGCGGCGCATTGATAAGCCGGACGGCTTTGAGGACCTGATCATAATTATCCAGCGGCTCGCCAATGCCCATAAAGACGATATGGGTCAAGCGCTTTTGTCCCAGATGCCGGTTGACCGCCCGGAGCTGCTCGACCATTTCGGCGCAACGCAGATGACGCTGAAACCCCTTCATCCCGCTGGCGCAAAAGGTGCAGCCGAATTTGCAGCCCACCTGCGAGGACAGGCACAAGGTCAATCTTTTCCCTCCGGGGATTAAGGCAGCCTCAACCTGCTCACCGTCCTCAAGGCCAAATAAAAATTTGCGTGTTCCATCCGTTGAGGCCAGATCGCGATGGGCCTTCAATAACCCGATACGATACATCCTCTCCAATTGCGAACGCAGCCCCTCCGGCAGATTGGTCATCGCCTGAAAATCGCGTGCCCCTTTGCGGTAAACCCAATCGAAAACCTGCCCGGCGCGAAAAGACGGCTGCCCGGCCTGCTCGATAACCTGGACAAATTCGGGGTAAGAGACATCCTGAAAAATATTGATGGACATGGAATGAACTTCCGAAAGATTCCGGGGAAGAAATCTTTGATTACAATTCGGGGGTCTTGGCTTCCGCAGGGGCCACGGCCTCGTCAAAAACACCGATCTTGCGGTATTTGCCGTAACGGCGCTCTAAAATTTCATCGCCGGTCAGGGCCGCGCTTTGTTTGATAAAACTCAGGATCGCTTTTTTCATGGCAGCGGCCACGGCTTCCGGGTCCCGATGAGCCCCGCCCGGGGGCTCGGGAATGACCTCGTCTATCAATCCGGCCGCCAAAAGGTGCGGGCTGGTTATCTTCAGGGCCTTGGCCGCCTCAGGGGCCTTAACGCTATTCCGCCATAAAATGGAGGCACAGCCTTCGGGTGAGATAACGGAATAATAGG
>CAZBSU010000308.1:0-1729 GCA_964494745.1 uncultured Planctomycetales bacterium
TCCTTTGGCCTTGCGGGGTGCAATGCGTTTTCCCTCGAACTCCAGCATTTCTTTATCAGGCCGGATCTCGATCGGGATATCCTTTCCCGTCTTAGTTCCCGACGCTGGAGGGCATAAGACATAAAACGGAATCTTAAAATGTTTAGCCAAGACTGCGATCTGGTAGGTCCCAACTTTATTGGCAATGTCCCCGTTAAGCGCCGTGTGGTCCGCACCGGTCACAACCGCGTCCACCATGCCTTTCGCCATGGCGGATGACACCGCGCTGTCCGGGATCAAGGTCACATCCTGACCGCAGCGCTGAAGCTCCCAGGCCGTCAATCGGGCGCCCTGTAAATATGGCCGTGTTTCGGTTGCGATAAAGCGGACCTTCTTGCCGTCGCGGCGGCAAAACTCCGCAGCCGCAACCAACGAGCCGCTGATATTGCAATGGGTCAAAACCGTTTGTTTGTTCTTCAGAAGCTTGCTTAACGCGCGGGCCTGTTCCAATCGCGCCTTTCTTAATTGATGCAGGAACCCCTGAATCCGGGCGCTGACAAATTCCGGGATATCCGCGTTCTTGGCATGCGCCTCTTTGGCCCAGCCCAGCACCATCGCGCTGAAATATTTAAACGGAAACGTAGGCCGGCTTTCATTCAGCTGTTGCGCGGCCTTTTCCAGAAGGCGGATCAGGGCCTCGGGCTTCTTGCGTTTGTTTTTCTTAAGCGCCAACAAAAAGACGGAATACGCCATGATAACCTGGCCCACGGCCCGGGTCTTCATGGTCTTGATCAGCTTGACGGCCTGGCCCGTGGTGCGGGCCTTCAGATACACGAATTTGCCCGGCAGGGCGGTCTCGTCGAGGCAATAAATGGTTTGGCCTTTAAAAACAACCGGCCAGAATAATGGGGATTCTTTCATTTAATCCGTATCCGAAGCAGTCGTATGCCGTAACGGTATTGGGTTTTCTTCGCACACGAAATTCTTTGCCGTCGGCTTCGGTTTATGGCTCCTGCGCTGGCCGAAAAATTCTTCGGCCGCTTCTTCGCCGTAAACCTTTGCCGACATTTGCCAAAAAATTTCTAATTGTGTGCCTGAAAAAACCCAATACCGTTACGCCCACGTCTTACTTGCCTTCCAAATCCTTGACCGCCTGAAGCGCGACATTGATCATGGTGCTCTGGGAAAAATAAAAGGCCGGATTGGTGAAGCCGACCTCTCCGGTCATCAGATTATCGCTCACGGCCAAAATACAAGCGGCCTTGACCTTATATGTCTGAGCAATGGTCAGCAATGCCGAAGAGACCATGTCCACGGCAATCGCGCCTTTTTGGACCTTATCTTCGACGATCTCGCGGGTTTCTTTCAATAGGGCGTCCGTTGTCCAGACCTTGCCTTTATGCAGCTTGGCCCCGGCCTTTTCCGCGGCCTTTTCCAATGCCTCGGTCAGGCCCGGATCAGGCAGGGTTTCAAAATCCTCTTCGACATAATACGGGGTAACCCCGTCGCCGCGCACGCATCCGGTGGCCAGGATCAGGTCCCCGACCTTGATATCCTCGCGCAGGGCCCCGCAGGAACCGAGCCGAATCAGATTGGGGGCCTGAACATTGCATAAAATTTCAGTGGTGATCGCAGTATTGGCGCTGAACATGCCGCCGTTGAGTCCGGTCACCCGAATGCCGTCGACATTTCCGGTGTACATCGAATGCTCCATGAACGTAAAATTCTTCATGGGATTCTCGATCTTATT
>CAZBSU010000309.1:0-1694 GCA_964494745.1 uncultured Planctomycetales bacterium
GGTTTTTTTTCGATCGGGTCCACATGGATCGCGCACGGCCGGCCGTAAACCAGGGACATCAGCTTGCCGTCGATATTCATCCGGGCGCGACAGTTGCCGCGTTCTCGGTCGGCAAGGACGCAGTGGCGCGGGCATAATTCACATTCGACTTTGGCAGCCATTATGGTTCGACTCTTTTCCAGTATTTGGCCCGATGGGGATCCAGCCCGGCGCGTTTCAGGTCCAGTTTGAGCTTTATGGTCCGGGGATCGCTTTTATCGGACGGAATAATGTCCGGGAGCGGCTCAGGTAACGCTACGCGTGCTGGATGACCGGCCGCGGGCGGATTCTCACCCGGAACGCGCAGGTGTTCCCACAGCAACCCACCGGTCAGGAATACGGCAGCCGTCACAAGGCCCAGCAAGATTTTGTCATGACGCGTCATGGCGTTTGAATCCTGTTTTGATTTGTGCCCGGGGGCAGGCCTTCAGGCATTTTCCGCACAAAACGCATTCCGCGGGGTTGACCGAAACATGCGTGTCATCCCGACGGGTGATCGCCTGCGTTGGGCAGATCCCGTCGCAGCTTCCGCACTGCATGCAGGGGCCAAGCCGGACTTTGAATACACTGAACTGAGCCAGGAGTCCCAGGAACGCGCCGGTCGGGCACAGGTATTGGCACCAGAACCTCCGGCGGAAAGCCGTCACTCCGATCACGAATACAAGCAGCAACCACGCCCATATAGAACCGTGCCGGCTGAAGAATGTCAGAAAAACTTCCACCTCGGCGATATCGGAGCGGCCCAGTCCCAGCCCGACAGCCAGGATAACAACCAAAACAATGTATTTGATGCGTTTGGCCCATGCGTCCACAGCCGGCGAAACGTTCAAATTTTTTCCCGGACAGATGCCTTGAAAAATATTGTAGACTAGTTCTTGGATCGCGGCAAAAGGGCAGATGTATCCGCAATACAGGCGGCCGATCATAAGTGTACTGATCAAGGTCAGCCCGGTCAATATATACCAGGCCGGGGTCAGGGATATCGATGGGAGTTTCCCCGACGCGATATTAAGGATGTCAACGACCGAGATCATGGTATTCATCAGGAATCCCAGGGTCGCGAGGCTGGCCAGCATCACGCCCCAGCGCAGGATGCCATTATGGAAAATCAGCGCGCACAGGCCCAGGGCGAACAAAAGTGCCACGAGGGGGATAAGGAACAGGTTCGAAGATCCGACCGGCCCATTGGCACCAGCCGCCGGGCGGTTCAGGGCTTTTTCATTGATGAGAGCCAGACTTTTCCGGACCGATGAGGCGATGGCTTTGGACGTGATCGTGGCCCCGGTGATGCCCTCAATATCTTTCCCAAGCTGGAATGAATCTCCGGCCTGGCGGGAGGTGAACTGTTCGAGAAAATCATCGAGTGGGCCGGTGTAGGTAACGGTCTCCTGATGGGAGAGTACCTGCGTTCCGATGATTTTTCCAAAGGGATCAATGCCGACGAGAATAGTGATCGGACCGCCGTAGCCTTTGATCTCGGGCACGACCTCAGAAGTAAGGAAGGCGATGCCGTATAAAGGGGTGTCTTCGGTCGGCGCCGGGATGCGGTAAGCCTTAAAATAGGGCGGCGAGCCCTCTGCTTTGATCACCGCCGCGGCTTCGGGTAGCACGGTTTGGATCAAAGCGAGTTTGTCTTTATGGGGCGGGGAGACTTT
>CAZBSU010000310.1:0-1670 GCA_964494745.1 uncultured Planctomycetales bacterium
ACAATCGTTTCGGCAACTATGATGTCTGCACCTTGGCGGATCGATATCGGCCGCGTTTTGTAACCGATTGGGGCCTGGACCTGGGTGCCTGCGGGCTCGTTGAAAAATACGCGCCAACTCCTTTTCAAGGATTATATATCCGCAAAGAAAATGACCCAATGAAAGATTCCACATCGGAAAGAAGGACGCCTTGAGTCAAAACAGCACCGGATGGGCTATCTTCACGATCGATAATCCACCGCCGTTTGCCGGAGGCGGGGCCGGCCGGTTTGCGCTGAAATTAGCGGCTGCCCTTCAATCCAAAGGGCACCAGATAACAATTCTGACACCGCATCCGGATGTCCATCAGCGTATAGAGAAATGGGATCAAGGCGTTCAGATTATTTATCTGCCCTGTCTTCTCGAGAAGCCGGAATGGTTGTACTCGCTTATTTTCAATCTTCAACTTTTGCGCTGGCTGACCCGTCACCGTCGCAGTATAACGGCGATTCATATGCGCGGGATGCGCGGTATCCTGACCCTGCTTCTTTTTGCCCGATGGGCAGGGATCAACTTGTTTTTAAACGCCCTCTCTGAAGGGAATTGGCATCTGCTTTATCCTTTATCGCCGCCCAATCCTTATCGGTGGGCCGTCCGTAAGCTTCTGGAGATCGTTCCTGACTTTGTGGCCCAAAGTGACCGGTTGAAGGGAGTGATGATTCAAGACGGGATCCAGCCCGAGCGGATCGTCATGATTCCCAACGGCACCGATATCCCCGGTCATCCTCGGCCGCGCAAAAAATTGCGAGCAAAACTGGGACTCCCCGAACACGCCCTAGTAGTCCTGTATGTCGGCCGGCTGCATGAGCAGAAAGACATCTTCTTTCTTTTGCGTAGCTGGGAAGAAATTTCCCGCCAAAAAGTTGAATCTCAGCTGGTCCTGCTCGGCGCAGGACCTCAGGAACAAGCGATTAAGCATTTTATCCGTTCGCGCCGGATCGACGGCAGTGTCCGCCTGCCCGGATTTTCCGACCGTGTCGGGGATTATCTGGACGCCTCGGATCTCTTCGTGCTCCCGTCGCGGCGGGAAGGGTGTTCTAATGCCCTGCTAGAAGCCATGGCCCATGGGCTGGCATGCATCGCGACCGATTCTCCGGGGAACGACGAGATTATCGAAAACGAAAAAAACGGCTTTCTGATCCCGTTTGGTGATCAGTCACAGCTGACAACCGTTATCTTGCGCCTTATGACCGATCCGGAAACCTGCCGGTCTATCGGTCAAGCGGCCCGTGAACGGATTGGCTCGCATTTTTCTTTAACGATGAGCGCTGACCGGCATGAAAAATTATATGATCTTTTTAATCCACAAGCACCTTCATAATGCCAGCTACCAAACGAGATCCCTTTTTAAAATCTTTTGACACACCAAAACGGTCGGCGCGAAAACATGTCCTGCATCTGACCGGCTGCCTGAACGGTGGCGGGGCGGAAACGATCCTGCGATCGTTAAGCCGGGCGCAATGTTCCGATGGGGACCGCGTGACGATCGTGTATCTCTATACCCACCCGGGCGACCGCGGTCATGCCGATCGTCTGCGCCAAGCAGGCTGCACGATTCACCAGGTCCCACCTTTTGCCCTTGGGACCGTTTCGAAAATACGGCATTTGTTGCGCGGTGTGGATATCATTCA
>CAZBSU010000311.1:0-1667 GCA_964494745.1 uncultured Planctomycetales bacterium
TCTACGCCATCAAATACTTACAAAACTTGTGTTGCACTTAAATATTGAATCTGGGCTTTAATTAAAAAGATTATAAATATTAAAGGGGTTTAGGTCAACCCTAATCCGAGCGGAATCAGGGCCTGCCGGGTCACCTGCCGGGAACGCCATTTTGAATCTGTCCCGGGCTGTGCTATAATTCGTTTTATGTTTCTCAAGAACGTCTTAACCCGCTACCGTTTCTCACCGCCAGCCATCGAGGCCTTCCTTCAGGACGGGATCACGACCCTTTACCCTCCGCAAGCCGAGGCGATCCGAAAAGGAATTCTTGACGGAAAAAATCTGCTGATGTCGGTCCCGACCGCCGCGGGCAAGACCCTGATCGCCGAATTGTGCATGGCCAAATCCGTGCTGCAGGACAAAGGGCGCTGCCTTTATATCGTGCCCCTCAAGGCCCTGGCCAGCGAAAAACACGCGGACTTCAAGAAAAAATTTGATCGTCTTGGCATCCGCGTCGGCGTGGCGACCGGCGACCGAGACAGCCGCGAAAGGGCCCTCAACCGTTATGATATCCTGATCGCCACGGCCGAAAAAGTCGACTCCCTGCTGCGCTCGCGCGCCAAATGGCTGATCGACGGCCTGAGCGTCCTGGTCGTGGATGAGATCCATTTCCTGAACGACGGCAGCCGGGGACCGACGTTGGAGATCCTGACCACGCGGATCAAACAGCTCAACCCCAATGTGCATATCCTCGGCCTGAGCGCCACGGTCAGCAACGCCGAAAGCGTGGCGGCCTGGCTTAAGGCCCATCTTGTCCACAGCACCTGGCGGCCGATACCGCTTAAAGAAGGTGTTTATTACAACCAGGCAATCCATTTCAACCAGGGGGGCATCCGCCTGATCCGGGAAGAGATCCCGGACGATTTGAGCAAACTCGTGCTCGACACCCTGCGGGATCAAGGCCAGGTCCTGGTCTTCATCAACTCGCGCCGTTCCGCCCAGGCCGCGGCCCGGCAGGTCAGCGCCAGCGTCGCCAAACGCCTGACCCCGGAAGAAGGCAAAATTCTCGCGAACCTGGCTCGCCGGATAGCCGGGCCGAGCACGGACACGACCAAGATCTGCCGCAAACTCGCCAATGTCGTGACCAACGGCACCGCCTTTCATCATGCCGGGCTGAAGGCCGAACAACGCAAACTGATCGAAGAGCATTTTAAAAAAAACATCATCAAGGTCATCTGTTCGACCCCGACGCTGGCGGCCGGCGTCAACCTCCCGGCCCGACGGGCGGTCATACGCGACTGCAAACGTTTTGAAAGCGGGCTGGGCGCGGCCTATATCCCGGTGAGTGAATACAAACAATGCGCGGGCCGGGCCGGGCGGCCGCAATACGATCCCTGCGGCGAAGCCGTCCTGATCGCCAAGACCTTATCCGAATCCAAGGTCCTGATGGACCGCTACATTCACGCCGACCCCGAACCGGTCACCTCCAAGCTCGGCGAGGAATCCGCCTTGCGTATCCACGTCCTCTCTTCCCTGGCGGGAGGATACGTTCACGACGTCAACGATATGTTCGATTTCATCTCCCACACCTTCCTGGCCCATCAGCGTCAGCATGCCCGCTTGATCGAGATGATCGGCGATATCTTCACCTTCCTGGAAGAAAATGACTTTATCCAAAAGACCGGGTT
>CAZBSU010000312.1:0-1648 GCA_964494745.1 uncultured Planctomycetales bacterium
CCATCTGTTTCGGGCAAGACACATTCACGCAACGTGCGGCGACCTGGTCTGCTTTGGTTTTGATGACCGGTCCGCCGCAGGCCGGACATTGTGAAGGCACCTTGATCCGTTTCTTATTTTTACCGACACCCTGAACCACTTTGACGATCTTGGGGATGACATCCCCGGCCCGTTCGACCAAAACACGATCCCCGATCCGGATCCCCAGGCGGGATATCTCATCAAAATTATGCAAAGTCGCCCGCGCAATCGTGACCCCCCCGCAATTCACCGGCTGAAGTTCAGCGACCGGCGTCAAAACCCCGGTGCGGCCCACCTGAACGACAATATCCTTGACCGTCGTCGTGGCCTGATAGGCCGGAAATTTATACGCCACAGCCCAGCGCGGACTTTTCAGAGTATGACCGAGTTGTTGCTGTTGGCGGCGTTGATTGACCTTGATCACGACACCGTCGATCTCATAATCCAGGATGTGCCGCTTATCCTGAAACTCCCGGCAATATTCGAGGACCTCTTCAAAGGTGCGGCATAAACGGTTATGCTGATTCACGCATTGGCCCCATTGCCGGGCCTGCTGAAGAAATTCCCAATGAGTCGAAAAATCCCGCCCCCCTTCGATCAGGCCGAAGGAATGGACGAAACAACGCAAATCCCTGGCCGCGGTGATCCGCGAATCAAGGAGTTTGATCGACCCGCCGGCGGCATTACGGGGATTCGCGAAAGGGGCCTCGCCGCTCGCCTGGCGTTCCCGGTTCAATTTGGCAAAACCTCCCTTGGTCAGATAAATCTCACCCCGGACATCCAAGAACGGGAGCCTGTCCGCGTTTTTTTTGAATTTAAGAACCAACGGAACCGATCGGACCGTCTTGACATTATTCGTGACATCCTCCCCGGTCACGCCATCACCGCGTGTGGCCGCACGGACAAGACGGCCGTCTTGATAGACCAGAGACGTGCTGATCCCATCAATCTTTGGTTCGGTAACAAATTCGCATTCCTGGCCGGCGAGGCCCTTTCGAACCCGCTGGAACCATTCCTGCAGTTCGTCCAAAGAATAGGTGTTCTCCAGAGAATACATCTTGACCCGGTGGCGGACGGCCGGGGCCTGAGTCTCGATGCGATGACCGATACGTTGGGTAGGCGACTGCGGCGTGACAAATTCCGGGAACCGTGCTTCGAGATCGACCAACTGGCGCATCAGGTCGTCGTATTCCTTATCCGAAACGGCCGGCTGATTCAGGACATAATAACGATAATTATGTTCCTCGAGCTGTTCGGTCAAATGCCGGATTGTTTTCTCGGCTTCGGTCTTGTTCATAAATCAAATGGCCGATGTCTGGCCCATTAGGGGATAATCATAAAATGGTCACCGGATGTCTCGACGGATTCATACGTTACCTGGCGGTCGGTGATATTTTCCTTAAAATAAGCCCCGATCCGTTCAAGCAGACCGTCGAGTTCGGGCCTGGACCCCACCGCCAGCATCTCCACCCTGCCGTCCGGCAGATTGCGTACCCATCCGGTCAGCCCCTGGTCGGTTGCCAAATGCCGGACCGTCCAACGGAAACCGACCCCCTGAACCATGCCAGAAAAATACACATGGGCCTGGATCAACACAAGCCTCCTTGATACAAGCCGTCATAAAAAT
>CAZBSU010000313.1:0-1648 GCA_964494745.1 uncultured Planctomycetales bacterium
ACCAGGACCGCGTCAATGGCCTTCTCGATGCGGGCCTTGATATGCAGCGGGGTCAGGCATTTGAAAGCGACATCCGTCAGGCCGATCTCATCGGCGTTAATTTTTTGATCCAGATTCAGGCCGAGGTCGGGGATATCACGCAGGAAGATCTTTATCATGGCACTAACCTCTCTTTCAATCGCTTTTCGACATACGGAGGTATGAACGAAGACAGATTCGCCCCTTGGGCGAGGGCCTCTTTGATCAGACTTGAGGAAATGAAGGAATACTGCTCCGAAGGCATCAGAAAAACGGTCTCGACATCCTGGGCCAGGCGCCGGTTGGTCAGGGCCATGCGGAATTCGTATTCGAAATCCGAGATCATCCTCAGGCCGCGGATCAGGACCTTGACCTTTTTCTGGCGGGCGTATTCCACCACCAGGCCGTCAAACGTGTCGACCTCAACCTTGTCAATACCGTCAACCACATTGCGGACCATATCGAGGCGTTCTTCCAGGGCAAACATCGGTTTTTTATGGCGGTTGCGGGCCACGGCCACGATGACCTTGTCAAAAAAGAAGGTCGCGCGCTTGATCAGATCGATATGACCGTAGGTGATCGGGTCAAAACTGCCGGGGTATATGGCAACACGTCCCATAGTCGTTTCGTTTTAAAACCGGATTGAGGTTATCTTAATACGCTGAGGCACAATAAATTAGGAGGAACTACCGGACTCTTGGCGTTGATAGACGGTCAGGTAAGAAATGCCGTATTTGCGATGCCTGACAATAAAAAATCTGCCGTCCAAATCCTGCGGCAGCACTTCGCGTTTGCTGTGTTCGACAATAACCAAAGAAGCGGAATGTATAATATCATGATCGACGAGGGTTTTCAAGGATTTTTTGGCCAGGCCGCGCGAATACGGCGGGTCCAAAAAAACGATATCAAAGGCGGATTTCTGACGGGCCAGGTGCTTGAGCCCGGCAAAGGCGTCCATCGGCGCGATAGCATATCGTCCGGTTTCCGTGAAGGTCCGGTAGAGCCCCAGCAGGCGCAAATTGTCTTCGAGCACCCGCAGGCATTTTTGGTCACGCTCCACAAAGGTTACGTGCCCAGCGCCGCGTGACAGGGCTTCCAGCCCCACGGCTCCGCTGCCGCTGAAGATATCCAGGAACCGGAGACCCGTCAAATCCTGGCCGATCAGGTCAAAGATGGCCTTGCGCGTCATCCCCTGCGTGGGCCGGATCCAGGCCGGGACGTAAAAATTCCTATTTTTGTACTGACCGCCGATAATTTTCATAAGATTCAGACTCCCTCAGGTCCAGCCCTGGTTGATCTCCTCCACCCAGTCTATAATATTGCGCCTTCCCTGGAAGATATCGTGGGATAAAGGCTCCAAAAATGCCTTTTCTGAAACGATTTCATTCCCCTCAAGCTGTTTTCGCATATTCTTGAGCGTATTGCCGTTGCCGCCCTGAGAACAGCAAAACAAAACGATACGCTTGTTCTCAAAGTTGGATTGGACGAAAAAGCTGTTTAATGCCGGGGTATAGGTGAAGGCCCAAACCGGCGTGCCGATAAAAAGGACATCATAATCCTGCGGATTCTTGTCTAAGGGCTTGAGATCGGGCCGCTTATTAAAAAAGACCTGTTTCCCACCCCAAATATA
>CAZBSU010000314.1:0-1626 GCA_964494745.1 uncultured Planctomycetales bacterium
ATGGATGCCTGTTGGCGCATACCCGCTTATCGATTCTTGATCTCACCACGCGCGGGCACCAGCCGATGGATGATCCCTCTGGGCGTTATACGATTGTGTTCAACGGCGAGATTTATAATTTTAAAGAGATCCGTCGAGAACTCGAAAAGCTCGGGGGCCGTTTCGCATCGCAGTCCGACACGGAAGTCGTCCTGCAGGCCTATATCCGATGGAAGGAAGAATGTCTGCCGCGTTTGCGGGGTATGTTCGCCTTCGCGCTCCTGGACCGCGACCCGGCCGGCACGAAACTTTTTTTGGCCCGCGACCGGTTCGGGATCAAGCCCTTGATCTATTCGCGAACGCCGGGCGGTTTTGTCTTTGCCTCCGAATTGCGGGTCCTGATTCATTCCGGGCTCGTCGATAAAAAGATATCCATGCGCGGCCTCGGGCAGTATCTGGCCTGCGGCAGCGTCATGCAGCCCGATACGATTTATGCGGATGTTTACCAGCTGCCCGCGGCTCATTATCTGGTCGTGAATCCAACGGGGCAGCTGTGGATGCAGAAATGGTATGATGTCGGGCTTTCGGCCGCGGAACAAAGCCGGACCTGCCGCACCAAATTATATTCCGATCTGGTTGATTTGACCCGGATGAGGCTGGAAGAAGCGGCCCGGTATCATGTCATCGCGGATGTGGAAGTCGGTGCTTTCTTAAGCGGCGGGGTGGATTCGGCGGCGGTGACGGCCCTGATGCGGCGCCATCTTTCGAATAAGATCCGCACCTTCTCCGTCGGATTCGGGACGCAGAACGAGGTCATCGACGAGCAACAGGCCGCCCGGCAGAGCGCTGATTTTATCGGGACGGAACATCATGAATTGACCGTGACCCATCAGCTTGTCCGTGACAAGTTCGAGCCCTTTATTGATGCCCTGGATCAGCCCAGCATCGACGGTTTTAACACCTTTCTTGTAAGTGAGCTGGCCGGCCGGGAAGTGAAGGTGACCTTGTCGGGTCTTGGCGGGGACGAATTGTTCGGGGGATACACCTATTATCGGGATATTCTAAAATGGCGCCGGATCCCGGTCCCCGGGATATTCGGTCCGGCGGAGGGCCTGATCCCGACTCGAGTCTTTAAGGGCCTGGCGTATTTTGGCCTTACCCCATATCAGGCGGTGGGCCATTTTCGGCAGTATCATTCCTGGGATTGGCTTAGGAGGGCAGCTCATCAGGATTTCGAAACGCGGTTGCTTTTTGGAAAAGACGAACCTTCTCTGGGGAACCTTGCGCGCATGGGTCTGGCCGACTTGAACGGATATCTTTGCTCGACGCTGTTGAGGGATGGCGATGTCTTAAGCATGGCGCATTCACTGGAGGTCCGGCCGGTCCTCCTCGACCATCTTTTAGTGGAGTTTGCCTTGGCCTTGCCGGACCGGGCCAAGTTAAGACAGGGAAGGCCCAAATCGGTTTTTCTGGATGCCGTGGCCGGGTTGATCCCGCCCGGATGCGGGCAAAGGAAAAAGAGCGGATTTGAACTGCCGTTCAAGGCCTGGATGCGCGGGCCGTTGAAAGAAAAATTCCGCGACGCATTTAATGGCAAGTCTGCCATTCAATTGTTTAAACCGAATTTCCGGGAAACGGTTTTGCGCA
>CAZBSU010000315.1:0-1612 GCA_964494745.1 uncultured Planctomycetales bacterium
ATAAGCAATACGACACGGCTTGCATCATAACCTTAATAAGATGTTTGCGCGTGACAGCTGATCCTAAATGGATATTTAAATAGTATGTCTGATAAAGAATACAGCCAAGACACCATCGTCGCTTTATCGACGCCGCCGGGTATCGGCGGGATCGCGGTGATCCGCCTGAGCGGGCCGGCTGCCTTGGATATTGTGTCGGCCATCTTTAAGCCGCGGGGCGGCGCTTGCCCTTCGGCCTGGAAGACCCACACGGTCCATTTCGGCTATATCGTCGAGAGGCAGGGGCAGGGAGACCAAAAGACGGACGCCGTGATCGACGAGGTCTTGGTCACGGTCATGCGTTCTCCGCGCAGTTATACCGGGGAGGATACGATGGAGATCAGCTGCCACGCGGGCCTCGCTTGTGTCCGGGCGGTTCTCGCTGTCTGCCTGAAGGCCGGGGCGCGCCTGGCCGAACCCGGGGAATACACCAAGCGGGCTTTTTTGAACGGCCGCATGGACCTGGCCCAGGCCGAGGCTGTCCAGGATATCATCCAGGCCACGACCGCGTCTTTTTTGAAAGTCAGCGTCCATCAGTTAAAAGGCGAATTGACGCGTGAGCTGGAAGCGATCCGCGCCGATTTGATGAATGTCTATGCCCATTTGGAAGCAGCGGTCAATTTCCCTGATGAAGAGCTGGATACCGCCAATCGGCGGCAACTGGAAGCCGGGCTTGCTGCCGCACGCAAGAAGATCCGGGATTTGCAGGAAACCGGCCGCCAGGGCCGGTTGCTCAAGGAAGGCGTGCGGGTGGCTATCTGCGGCAAACCGAACGTGGGCAAATCATCTCTTTTGAATGTCCTTTTGCGCGAACCCCGCGCGATCGTGACGGCGGTGGCCGGGACCACCCGCGATACGATCGAAGAAGTTGTCCCTGTGGAAGGCATCCCGTGCCGTCTGGTGGATACGGCTGGGATCCTGGAGCCCCGCGATGTGGTCGAGCAGGAGGCGGTCCGGCGCAGCAGAGAGGCGATTGATGCGGCGGATTTAATCCTTTTTATGTTGGATGCGGACCGCGGGGTCACCCCGGAAGATAAACGGCTCGTTGATGATGTCAGGGATAAAAATATTTTCGTCGTGGTCAATAAATGCGATTTGAGTCCGGACGTTTCCCTTGAGCCGTTCCGTCAGCTTATGCCGGGCCGGGAGACGTTTCAGATATCGGCCTTGAAGGGAAACGGCGTGGACGAGTTGCGGAAAGGGTTGGCACGGGTCTGTCTGCGGGGCCGGGCCGTGGATACCGATCGGGTCCTCGTTAACAACCTGCGGCATCTGGAGGCCCTGGGGCATGGCCTGGATTTTCTTGAACGGGCGGATCGTTCTCTGCGGGAGGGTTTGTCCTTGGAGTTTATCTCGGATGATGTCAAGCGGGCGGTGCGCGAACTGGACCGGATCACGGGGCGCCAGGCGGACCAGGATCTTCTGGATCGGATATTTGCGGCGTTTTGCGTGGGGAAGTAGAGGGGTCGTCCTCTTGAGGCGCCTGTTCGGATGACGATTTTTGGTTGCTGCTGTAGATCATCTTGATGATGGGGGTCATTTTTTGCATCACGTGGCTGTCGCTGATAAGCGC
>CAZBSU010000316.1:0-1589 GCA_964494745.1 uncultured Planctomycetales bacterium
TCATCCGGGCGATGGCCATTCGTCTTGTCCCGCAGGAGAAGGTCGGTGAGATGTTCGGCCTTTTTCATATTGTCGGCTATTCCGCGTCCATCATGGGCGCCCTTTTTTGGGGCATGGTCTTATCTTTGGCGCAGCCTTTAGGCGAATGGCGATACCGTTTGGCCTTGCTGAGCCTCAATATTTTCATGTTGCTGGGGATATATTTTCTTCGCAAAGTCCCTGGGCCAAACCCCACGCGTCTTTCGGCGTAAGGCCCTTTTTGATTTATCTTTTTAAAATTTTTTTCGG
Source organism: uncultured Planctomycetales bacterium (assembly GCA_964494745.1). Lineage (GTDB taxonomy): Bacteria > Omnitrophota > Gorgyraeia > Zapsychrales > JANLHA01 > CAZBSU01. Next base: position 289 of record CAZBSU010000316.1, read on the forward strand.
CCCGTTCAAGCCGACTTGAGAAATCGATCCAGGAGGGCAGATGGAACAGGCATTTTTAACGATCCCGGATCAATGTGACGCAACGGTCGGCGTTCATCCGCAGGAACCGGCGCTGATTTTTTGCCAAAACGGCCAATGGCGCTCCCGTTCTCATGCCGCTTTTCGAGACGAAGCTCTTCGTTTAGCGACCTTTCTTCATCATAGAGATATTCCCCGGGGAGCCCGGGTTGGTTTGATCATGGAGAACCGGCCCGAATGGGCCCTGGTCTATTTCGGGCTCATGTATGCCGGCCTGGTTTGTGTCCCCCTGGACGCGAAGTTGAAACCCCGCGAGATTGAAAAATATATCTCTGATTCCGGCGCCAGGATTTTGTTTTGTTCCCGAGATATTCTTAAGGCCGGCATCTCCGAGGCCTTGATCGGCAAGCTGGATTTATGTGTCTTGGTGGACGGGGAAGGGGCTGAGAGCGGCAAGGTCATCGGCCTGTCAACGCTGCTGGCGGGTGAGGCGCCCGGCGGAAGGCCGGGACTTGTTATCCAGCCCGATGACGCGGCCTCGCTGATCTATACGTCGGGAACGACCGCTCATCCCAAGGGCGTTGTCCTGACACATAAAAATATTGTTTCGAATTTTCAGGGTATCCGCGACATGGACCTCTGTTATCCTTCGGACAATTTTTTGTGTTTCCTGCCGCTCCATCATACCTACCCTTTTATGGCCACGGTGATGTTGCCCTTGTTGCTGGGGGCCAGGATCACGTTTATGCCGCCAGGGAGCCAGCCCCAGGATCTGGCCGAGATTATTCGTGAGCAAAAGATTTCGGTCCTGGTGGCCGTGCCCCAGATCCTGGCCTTGTTGCGGCGGTCGATAATGGGGACCTTTCAACGCGTTCCCCGGCTCATACGCCCGGTGTTGCGGTTTTTTATTCCGACCGGGGTGCGGCGCCGGTTCGGCCCGCAGTTAAGACTGGTCGTGAGCGGCGGGGCCCGGCTGGACGCGGAGGTGGCCAGGGATCTGACGGCCTGGGGGGTCCGTCTGACAGAGGGATACGGCCTGACCGAGACCGCCCCGGTCGTGACCTTTAACCCCCCTGACCGGGTCAAGATCGGTTCTGTCGGGCGGCCCTTGCCTGGAGTCGCGGTGAAGATCAACGCGCCTGATCACGACGGTATCGGCGAGATCTTGGTGCGGGGCGACAATGTGATGAAGGGATATTTTCAACAACCGGAATTGACCGGGGAGGTCGTCCGGGCCGGATGGTTTCATACCGGGGATTTGGGTTATCTGGATTCGGACAATT
>CAZBSU010000317.1:0-1520 GCA_964494745.1 uncultured Planctomycetales bacterium
GCCGTCCCATTTGTAACCGTTTCAGGATATAGAATACGGTGGCTGCCATAAATGCCATAAAAATATTATTGGCATCCGCGCGGCAGAAATAGATAAAATTTCTTCCTCCCTGAGGAAAACGGATGATAACACTGAGGTAAAAAAGCAAGATCAACCACGCCCGGACCGGTTCCCGGGTCAAGCTGTTCAGGGTGTTAAAAAGGAAAATGGTGAAAATCACAAAAAAGACCCCGGAAAGCACCAGCGCGATCGGATCAGCCATCTTTCCCATGATGGCGAACAGACAGGCGACATTCAACGGCCAAAGCAGCGGATACCAATTTTGATGGGTTAAGCTAAGATCCAGCTGCCGGGTATGAAAGATGACTTTGGCTTTCATAATCCAATTGGACATGGCGTCCCAGTCGACGACGGGAGTGGATATAATCAAGATAAAGACGCCGCCGATTAAAAAAAGAGTCATGAGCGGCAAAAGCACGGAAATCCCACGCGTTCCATTCCCGGCTAGAAACTCGCCCCGGCCGCCAGCCCCCTGCCGCTCGGGCATGGATGTTCTCCCTTTGTATTTGAAATGATGGATAAAAAGCATGAGGGTACTCATAAGACCCCACAGGGCGATAACGCTTACGGCCGAAAGGCGCCCGCCGAACATCATAAAAAGCCAAACAGCTGTTATCAGCGCAACACAGCCCGCCAAAAAGGAAGCCCCCCCGTTCAAAAAAAGATTTGGCTCAGGCAGTCCGATAATTTTTAGAATCAGATGCCCGGCAATGATCATACAGGCGATAAAACCAACCATCCAGGGAATTAATCCCCAAAGAGGGAGAGGTGAAGTTGGGGAAGGTGTCCGTAAGACCCGGAGATCTCGGGGGGACCACAGCCGGCTACCCCGCAACAGTCTTATCGCCCTCCAGCGCGCCGGGTCCTTCTCGATCGTTCGATCCAGGTCAATGATATATTCTCCCGGGGAAGACACTTTTAAAGGATACACATAATACCTCGTGGCGACGGATCTGTTATCCTTAAAAAAGGGATGAATTTCTACTGTGGCCTGCGGGGGCAGTATGGATTTAATAAACTTGGCATTCACGATGTCCGGATAAAATGACTCCATGGCGGCATAATCAAAATGTTGCGCCCGCAGACCCTTTATGGCCCGATAGGCCCTTTGAGCCACATCAAGGCCGGCGAATAAGGAGACCGCCAGCATGAAGATTACTGCCAATTTAGGCCATATGTGTCTTTTTGTCTGCATATGGAAAGTCGCGGGCTTGAACCCGTCGACATTTAAACGTTATTGAAAAAATATCAATGCGCTCAAAGGGGATCCAGGCAGGGAGAAGAATAAAAAAAAGGGAATAAATTTGACGTGGGGACATGAAAGCGGGCCATGGATTTGAATTCGACATGTTGCGACAAGGCGTCAACGGTCAACGTTGCCGTTCCAGGCGGCCCGAAGAGGGCTTATTTATATATCAACAATAGAAAGAAAGAAATCACGCTGATCAGCATCCCGATAA
>CAZBSU010000318.1:0-1503 GCA_964494745.1 uncultured Planctomycetales bacterium
GGAGGTCGCCTGGGAATTCCAACAGGCCTGCGCATGGGCCAAATCTGCCGGGTATCAACATTATGTCCTTTTTCAAAGCCGTCAGATCGAACGCCTTATCCCGCTTGCCTAGCCGCAAGATCCATAGATGACAAAATGCCCCAAGATAGGATTGATCTTGGGGCAAACGGAGTTCACGCGACATCAGAAGATCCCGGTCAGCCGGAGTCCTTTACCTCTCTCCTTTTTCCAGGGCCGTTACCATGCGTTCGTATTTCTCGTGAATAAGTTGACGGTCAAATTCAGCGTAAAGTCTGAGCAAGGCCTTTTGTTCCCGGTCGGTTAGATAAAGAAGGCCGTCCGGGAAGAAACGGTTGTCTTCTTTGTCGATATGTTTGGGATAAAAGGTCGCCAGGATTTCCAGATTCGCCGTGATCTCCTCCAGCGCGTCCTGGTCCCCTTTTTCGTAAGCCCGGCAGGCCTCATCCAGTTTATGGACGTTATGACGGCCTAATTGATGTTCCTTGATAAGCTGCTCCATGAGTTCCATGTGACGGGGCTCAAGGGTTTTTCCGGCCAGGGCCTGGAAAAGGACATCCTCTTCCTTCCCGTGGTGACACCGATCGGCATAAAAACGCAGGAAATCGATGATCTGTCCGAGAGCCGAAAGATCGGCCCGACCGGTATCTTTGATCCTTGTGACCGTTCGATTCATGAGCCCGACCATACGTTCGATCAAACGGTGTTCCTGATAAAGGGGATCAGCGGCGGTCGTGGGTTGTGTCTGCATTAGCTCAGTAATCCGTTAATGATGAGCTCAACGGCTTGATCTTCGGATAAACCACGGCTCATCAAGGTTTCAAGTTGCTTATTATCCACACTGCCGATGGCGGCCTCGTGGGTAATATGGGCTTTCGGGTGCCGGACCTCAACGATCGGGATGGCCGCTGCCCGGCCTTGGTCCTGGACAATCTCTTTGCAATCAACATGACCGCGGGCGTAAGGGGCGCTGGCGGTCAGCTTATTGAAGATATCAGCCCGGGCCTGATCGCGGACCGCGATCTTCGAGGTCAAGACCCCGCGGGCATGCGCCCCTTCCAGGTGGCCCTCTTCCCTCACCGAGATCACATCATCCCCGCGTCCGTTGATTCGCGCCAACATATCGAGTACGCTTTCTGTCTGACAATGGGCCTTATAATCGATGTGAATTTCACCGACCCGTCCCTTGATCAGTTCAAATTCGGTCTTGAACCGGCTGCGCGGGCCCAGATGGACGCTGGCCTTAGGGTAGACCTTGATGCCTCCGGCCTGCCCGTGCACGTGTTTTTCGAAATAAGAATAATGGGCGCCCTCGGCCAAACGAATCTCCGCTTCCATGATGTGCTGGATGTCCACGGCATTGGGAAAAACACAATGGGCCAAGATCTCAACGGATGCGTTTTTTTCGATCAGGATATTCATGAAGATGCGCTGAATGCCTTTTTGGGGCAGCATGCCGAAACAGATCTGGACGGGTTTGCTGAT